>JAOPYB010000416.1 GCA_025964835.1 Nocardioides sp.
CGGAGCTCGGCGATGGTGCCGTGGAACGCGACGGCGCCGCGGCTCATGATCGTGACGTTGTCGCAGATCTCCTCCACCTCCTCCATGTGGTGCGAGCTGAGCAGCACCGTCAGCCCGCTGCCGGCCAGCCGCTTGACGAGCGCCCGCATGTCCCGGATGCCGGCCGGGTCGAGCCCGTTGGCGGGCTCGTCGAGGACCAGCAGGCGGGGCTCGCGCAGCAGGCTGGCGGCGACGCCGAGCCGCTGTCGCATGCCGTAGGAGTAGCCGCCCACCTTGCGGTCGGCCCGGTCGGTGAGGTCGACGATCTCGAGCACCTCCTCGATCAGCCCCGGCCGGGAGCCGCCGTCCAGGAGCGACAGGCCCTCGAGGTTCTGCCGTCCGGTCAGGTAGGGGTAGAACTTCGGGCTCTCGATGAAGCCGGCGACCCCGTCCAGGACCCCGACCCCGGCCTCCTGCCAGCTCCTGCCGAAGACCTGGATCGTGCCGGAGTCGGGCCGGATCAGGCCGAACAGCATCCGCAGGAACGTCGTCTTGCCGGCCCCGTTCGGTCCGAGGACCCCGTAGACCTCACCCGGGGCGACCCGGACGGTGATGTTGTCGACCGCGCGGACCGACCCGAAGGTCTTGGTCACGCCCTCGGCGTCGACGGCCAGTACTTTGTCCATGAGGCGCACGGTAGGGGCGCTTCCATGAAGGAATCATGAACCGTCAGGGAGAGGCAGGGCCGTGCGCATCCTGGTCGCCGAGGACGACCGCCGCCTCGCCGACGTGCTCGAGCAGTCCCTGAGCGAGGCCGGCTGGGACGTCGAGGTCGTCGGCGACGGCAGCGTCGCCCACGAGCTGGCGCTCTACGCCGAGGTCCCGTACGACGTGCTGCTCCTCGACTGGATGCTGCCCGGCATGGACGGGATCTCGGTGTGCCGGCGGCTGCGCGACGTGGGCGTGACGACGCCGGTGCTGATGCTGACCGCCCGAAGCGCGGTCCGCGACCGGATCGACGGTCTGGACGCGGGCGCCGACGACTACCTGCCGAAGCCCTTCGACCTCGATGAGCTCCTCGCCCGGTTGCGGGCCCTGCGGCGTCGATCGACGTACGACCGCGAGACGCCGGTGTTGGTGGACGACCTGGTCGTCGACCCGGCCGCGAGGCGGGTCTCGCGGTCCGGCGCGGAGATCGACCTGTCCGCACGCGAGTTCGACATCCTGTACCTCCTGGTGGGGCGGGCCGGCCAGGTGGTCTCCCGCTACACGATCCTCGACGAGGTCTGGGACGGCGAGACCGACCTGCGCAGCAACGTCATCGACGTGCACCTCGCGTCGATCCGCGCGAAGATCGACCGACCGTTCGGCACCACCACGATCTCGACCGTCCGGGGTGCCGGCTACCGCGTCGACCCGGCCGGTGGGTCCGCGTGAGCGCGCTGCCACTGCGGGTGCGCCTGGTCGCGGGGTTCCTGGCCGCCATGCTGGTGCTGCTCACCGGGGCCGGCGCGTTCGTCTACTGGCGCGTCCAGTACGCACTGGACCGCGGACTGACGACCGAGCTCGACCAGGCCCGGGCGACGATCACGCCGCTCGTGGACGGCACCGGACAGGTCACCTCGGCCGAGGCTGCGAACGCCACCGGGGCCGGCTGGCAGGTCCTCGACGGCACGGGGCACGTCCTCGACTCGGGAGGTCCGGCACCGGCGACACCCATGGTGACGGGCCGGGACCTCGACCGGGTCGCGGGCGGCGTCCGCACCCAGGACCTCGGCGGCTTCCTCCCCGGAGCGGACAAGCCCTACCGGGTCGAGCTCGCCGCGAGCGACGTCGACGGCCTCTACCTGCTCGTCGGCGTCCGACGTGACCGCCGCGACGAGGCGCTGCGTGAGCTGCTGCTGCAGCTGACGCTGGCCGGACTGGGTTCCCTGGCTGTGGCAGCGGTCGTCGGTGACCTGCTCGCTCGAGCCGCCCTGCGTCCCGTCGAGCGCTACCGGCGCCGGGCCGCGGACATCGCCGGCGGCGCGGCCGGCCTGCGCCTCGACGTCCCCGCCGACCGCGACGACGAGGTGACCCGCCTGGGGCACACCCTCAACGACATGCTGGCCACGCTGGAGCGATCACTCGACCACGAGCGACGCTTCATCAACGACGCCAGTCACGAGCTGCGCACCCCGCTCACCCTGCTCAAGAGCCGGATCCAGCTCGCGCGCCGGCGGGCCAGGGACCCCGAGGAGCACGAGGCGATCCTCGACGAGCTCGCCGTCGACGTCGCCCGGCTGACGGACCTGGCGGAGCAGCTCCTCGACCTGGACGCGGGCGATCGGGAGCGGCTGGGCGAGTCCGACCTGACCACGGTCGCGGCCGTCGTCGAGCGGTATCGGCTCGCGCGTCCCGACCGGGCCGGGCAGCTCTCCCTGGAGCTTCCCGCCACGTCCACGCGGGCGGCCATCGACGGGGTCGCCCTGGAGCGGACGGTCACGAATCTGGTGGACAACGCCTTCAGCCACGGTCTCCCGCCCGTCCGCGTCCGCGTCGCCCCGAGGCAGGACTGGGTGCTGATCCGGGTCGAGGACGCCGGGCCGGGCATGCCCGCGGACCTGCTCGCGCAGGCCACCGGCAGGTTCACCCGGGCCCCCGAGGCCCGGGCGCGGCCCGGGGCCGGCCTCGGGCTCTCCCTCGTGGAGCAGGTCGTCGCCCGGGCCGGTGGCGAGCTCCGCCTCTGCCACGACGGAGAGCACACGAGCCACGGGACGCCGGCACCGATCCCGTGCGACCACGGGCCGGGCATGGCCGCGAGCGTCCTCCTCCCGTCTGTCGAAGGGCCCTCTAGGGCACCTCGACCAGTGAGCTGAGCGTGCTGGTGTTGCCGCCGAAGTCGACGAGCGACAGGTCGGCCTGGATCGTGGTGCCCGAGTCAAGCGGCACGAACTCGTAGGTGAGGCTCGCGACGTCGGAGTAGAGACCCACGTCGGTGGTGGGCTCCCACACCTGTTCGCCGTCGGCGCCGACGGTCAGCACGTCCGGCACGACGATGCCCTCCGGATCGGGCGCGAGCTCGCCGTAGCCCCCGGACTCCTCGTCGTAGATGTAGATGGTCTCGCTGATGAAGTCGCTGCTGTTGACGTCCAGCACGAGCGAGAGCAGCGCGTCCTGGGCGTCCTGCCGGTCGGGGTCGGTGGAGGCGTAGTAGGTCATCGGCACGTCGAAGAAGGCGGTGCTCAGGTCGTCGCTCAGGTCCAGGTCCACATAGGCGTACGCCGAGTCCTGGCCGTCGTCGATCTGCAGGACGGTCAGGTCGTAGTTGCCGGACGCGACCGGAGCGTCGCCGTCGTCCGCGAAGTCTGCGATCTCCTCGCCGTAGTAGGTGATCGAGTCGTCGTCGTTGACGAGCGCGTAGCTGATCGTGGCGGCGGTGATGTTGTCGAGCGCGGCCGGGTCGAAGCTGCCCTCGAGGGTGATGCTGCCGTCGTCGTCGAAGCTGACGTCCGGCCCGGTCTCGGGGTCCGTGAAGGCGGGCTGCTCGTCGGTCGGGATGGCGGATCCGGCGTTGTAGTAGGAGTCGAGGAAGCCCGCCCAGGCGTCCGCGCTGGGCACGTCGAGGTAGGCACCGTCGGCCAGGTCCGCGACCGGCGGCAGGTAGATGGACAGGCCGGTCGCGCCGGCGGTGCCCACGCCGTCGACCGAGTCGAGGACGGCCCCGTCGAGCGCGCTGACCACCGCGTCCGCCTGGTCGGCGACCTCGGGGGCGGACTCGCCGATCGCACCGGCGAGCTGCCCGAGGTCGCTGAGGTGCTTGTCCTGGGTCTCGTCGGGGCTCTTGCCGAAGGCCAGGGTCGTGACCTCGGACTGGCCGACGGCGGGTGCCACGTCTGCGGACTGCTCCGACAGCGCTGAGGCGAAGTCGTCCACGGCCTTGTCGACGGCGCCCATCTTGGTCAGGTCGATCAGGGCCAGGGTGATCTGGTCCTGGGTGCCCTGCTCGGTGGCCTGCCCCGAGAAGCCGGCGAGGATCTCGTGGCCGAGCTCGTCGGCGGTGGCATCCGGGTTGTCGGCCAGCAGCTGCAGGGAGCCGTAGTCCCAGCCGTGGCCGGGCTCGAGCTCCTGCGAGGCGACCAGTCGGTCGGCGAGCGGGGCGACGGCGCTGGCCACCTCGTAGTTGGCCATCAGGCACGCGTCGAAGCCGAGCAGGTCGAGCTTGTCGACGCCTGCCTCGTCGAGGCCGGTCGAGATGGCGTCGGTGATCTCGGCGAGGTCCAGGACGTCGTAGTCGCTGCCCTCGTCGGGTCCGATCCCCGGCCAGGAGGCGCCGTGATCGGAGATGATCAGCGCGTAGTGCCCGGCGCGGTGCGCCTCGATGCCGTCGGCGATGAACTTCGAGAGCACCGCAGGATCTGCCGAGTCGACGTCGCCGAGGTCCTCCACGACCTCGGTCGCACCGCCCGCCCCGATGTCGAGGACCCGGCTGCCCACCCAGGTGCCCTGGTCGAGCACCTCGTCGTCGCCGTACTCCGCCGAGCGGTCCATGAACTCCCGGACATGCAGGTTCTCGTTGGAGCCGACCGCGCCGAGCTCGTTGACGTCGGCGACCATGAACGGCTCGAGGTTGGTGTCGGCCATCGAGTAGTGCAGCACGGTCCACCCGTCGCCCTCGCGACCGGTGTGGCCGGCCGCCTTCTTCTCCGGGTCGGACCCACCTCCGGAGCAGGAGGCGGTGAGCAGGACCAGGGCGGACGTGGCGGCCAGCAGGCCGGAGACACGCGTGGGGTAGAGGGGCACGAGCGCGAGGCTAGGTGCCCTGTCTCCCCCAGTCCGAGCAACGCGCCGCCCAGCAGAGCTGGGCTAGTCGAGGCGCAAGTCACACCGTCGGACGAGGTTCGAGCGCTCAGAGGGTCGCCAGGAAGGAGACGACCCGCGTGGTCGCCAGGCGCGCGGCTGCCTCGTCGTGGTCCGGGTGGCCCGGCTCGGCGAACAGGTGGCCCGAGCCGGGATAGACGAAGAGCTCCGCACCGGGCACGTCGGCGAGGTACTCAGCCTCCGCGTCGGGCTCCCGCCACTCGTCACCGTCGCTCACGTGGGCCTGCGACGGGACGCCGGCCGGCCAGGTGGCGCCCCACCAGGACGGCGCGACCGCGCCGTACAGGAAGAACGCGCCCCGTGGCCCCGGACGGGCGAGCACCTGCTCGGCAGCCCGGGCCGCACCCATCGACATCCCGCCGTAGACCAAGCCGGCCGCCATCGGGGCGACGACCGCGGCGGCCCGCGCAGCGAAGGTCTCCTCGCCCAGCGACTGGGCGTAGGCAACGCCCTCACGGACGTCGGCGAAGGTGCGGCCCTCGAAGAGGTCGGGGGTGAGCACCGTGTGCCCGGCATCCCGCAGTGTCCGGGCGAACCCGTCAACGCCCTCGGTCAACCCGCCCGCGTGGTGGAAGAGCACGATCTCGGCCATGGGCCCACCGTAGAGGAGGTCTCGGGCGGTCGTCGGGGCGAAGGTCAGCCCCGGTGGGCTCGCGTCACGCGAGGTAGCCGCCCAGCGCCTCGAGCAGGCCCCGGCTGCCTCCCTCGCGGTTCGGCCCGTCGGCCCAGAACTGGTCGAAGAAGATGCCGTGCTCGACGTGCGTGAACCGGGTGCCCTCGTCGATCGACTCGAACTCGAGCGACGCCACCGACGTCGACATGTGGACCCCGTCGAGCCACATGTCGTACGTCGTGACGATGCGGACGTGCTCGACGATGTCGGTGTACGTCGCTTCGTACCGCGAGACCGGGCCGTCGTGAAACTTCCCCTCGGCGACGTCACGTCCGCCGACGCGGAAGTCGAACGCCCACTCACCGGGCTCGATGCTGTCGGCGGTGCCCCACCAGCCCAGCTTCTGGTCCTCCTCGGCGAACGCGTCCCAGACGCGCTCGCGAGGGACGGGATAGTCGCGGGTGAGGGTGAAACCGGCGCGGGCGAGCCGACGTTCGATGGTCATGGGTGCGTCCTATCGGGTGAAGGCGACGTGGATCGTGCCGCTCTCGGCCACTTCGGTCGTGACCTCATGCGTGAGCTCGAGGCCGCGCAGGTCATCCCACAGCCGAACGCCCCGCCCGAGCAGGATCGGGGCGATCGCGACGTGCAGGTCGTCGACCAGGCCGGCGCGCAGGAAGTCGCGGGCGGTGCCGACGCCACCGCCGACGCGCACGTCCAGGCCCCCGGCGGCTTCGGTCGCTTCCGCGAGCGCGTCCTCGATCGCCGTGTTGCGGAAATGGAACGTCGTCCCGCCCTGCATCGGGATCGACGGGCGCGGCGCAGTGTGGGTGAGGACGTAGACCGGGGTGCCGAACGGTGGCTCGTCATCCCACCAGCCCTTCCAGTGCGGGTCGTCGGGGAACGAGTGCAGGCCGAACATGGCCGCGCCCATGATCTCGGCGCCGACGCCCCCGAGCTGCGCGGCGGCGTAGGAGTCGTCGAGACCGGTGGTGCCGGCGCCGGTGGTGTCGCCCAAGACGTGCTCCTGCATGGTGCGGGTCGCGACAAAGGCGTCCGTCAGGCGCCCCCAGTCCTCGCCCATCGGGTTCTCCGGGCTCTGGCCGGCCGAGGTGTAGCCGTCCAGCGAGATGTTCAGGTTGATACGGACACGGGTCATGTCAGCTTTCCTTCGCGGTGGTCCGGGTCAGGTGGCCCGGTGCAGGTGGATGGCGAGCCGGTCGGCCTGGTCTTCTGCGGGGGTGCGCTGCTCGCCGAGCCACAGGTGCAGGACGTCGAGGGCGCCCGGTCGCAGGCTCACGGTGCGGACGCGTCCGTGCTTCTGCGACGTGACCAGGCCCGCGTCCTCGAGGACGCGCAGGTGCTGCATGAGCGACGGCAACGCCATCGAGAACGGTGCCGCGAGCTCGGACACGACGGCCGGGGACTTCGCCAGCCGTTCCACGACGGCCCGGCGCGTGGGGTCCGCGAGAGCGCGGAGCACGGCAT
>JAOPYB010000451.1 GCA_025964835.1 Nocardioides sp.
GGTGTCGTTCATGCCAGTGCCTCCCCAATCTCCCTCGCGACATCTTGGGGGGTGCGACCGTCGGTGTCCACGACCAGGGTCGCGACGCTCTCGTAGACCGGGGTCCGCTCATCGAGCAGGGCCTTGATCCGGGAGCGCACGTTGCCGAGCAGCAGCGGTCGTCCGGTGCCCAGCCCCACGCGCTTCACGGCATCGGTCAGGCCGACCCGCAGGAAGACGACAACCTGCCCGGCGAGGAGCTCGCGCGTGCCCGGGTCGAGAGGCGCGCCCCCACCGAGGGCCAGGACGCCGTCGTGGGTCTCGAGAGCCTCGGCGACGGCGACGCGCTCGAGCGCACGGAAGTGGGCCTCCCCCGGCTCGAGGAAGATCTCGGCGACCGGGCGTCCCTCGGCGGCCACGATGTCGGCGTCGGTGTCGCGCGCTGCGACGCCCCACCGCTCGGCGAGCAGGCCCGCCACCGTCGTCTTGCCGGAGCCGGGCGGCCCCACGAGCACGGCCCTGGGGGTCACTTGTACCTCAGCGTGTCCAGGTAGGTCTCGGCGTTGCGCCGGGTCTCGCGCACCGAGTCGCCACCGAACTTCTCCAGGACGGCGTCGGCGAGCACCAGGGCCACCATCGCCTCGGCGACGATGCCCGCCGCGGGGACCGCACACACGTCGGAGCGCTGATGATGGGCGACGGTCTCCTCGCCGGTGACCACGTCGACCGTGCGCAGCGCCTTCGGCACGGTTGCGATCGGCTTCATCGCCGCGCGCACCCGGAGCACCTCGCCGGTGGTCATGCCGCCCTCGGTGCCGCCGGACCGGCCGCTGACGCGCCGGATCCCGTCGGCGGTCTGGACCATCTCGTCGTGGGCCAGCGAGCCGGGGGTCGCGGCGAGGGCGAAGCCGTCACCGACCTCGACGCCCTTGATCGCCTGGATGCCCATCAGCGCACCCGCGAGCCGCGAGTCGAGCCGTCGGTCCCAGTGGACGTGCGAGCCGAGCCCCGGCGGCAGCCCGTGGACCACGACCTCGACCACGCCGCCCAGGGTGTCGCCGTCCTTGTGTGCCTGGTCGATCGCGGCCACCATCGCGGCCGCGGCCTCGGGGTCCAGGCAGCGGACCGGGTCCTCGTCGAGTCGGGCCACGTCGTCGGGCTCCGGCCACAGGCCGTCCGGGGCGCGGACGCCACCGAGCTCGATCACGTGCGAGACGATCCGGGCGCCGACCGACTGCTCGAGGAAGTTGCTGGCGACCCGGCCGAGGGCCACCCGGGCGGCGGTCTCGCGCGCCGAGGCGCGCTCCAGGATCGGGCGGGCCTCCTCGAAGTCGTACTTCTGCATGCCCGCGAGGTCGGCGTGACCCGGGCGCGGCCGGGTGAGCGCAGCATTGCGCGCCAGGGACTCGAGCTCGACCGGGTCGACCGGGTCGGCCGACATCACCTTGTCCCACTTGGGCCACTCGGTGTTGCCCACCTGGATCGCGACGGGTCCACCCATCGTGCTCCCGTGCCGGACGCCACCGGTGATCGTGACCTCGTCCTGCTCGAACTTCATCCGGGCGCCGCGGCCGTAGCCGAGGCGCCGCCGGGCGAGGGACTCCTGGATGTCGCCCGTCGTCACCTGGACATGGGCGGGCAGCCCCTCGAGGATCGCGACCAGGGACGGGCCGTGGGACTCGCCCGCGGTGAGCCAACGCAGCATGGGTGCAGTCTTCCATCCCCGGCCTCGAGCGGGTGCGCGGTCACCCCGCGACGAGACTCGCGACCAGCGGCTCGCCTACGACCACGCCCACCAGCGCCCCGACGAGCATGAACGGCCCGAACGGGAACGCCGTCCGCAGCACCGCCCGGTCGCGGCGTGCGACGGCGAGCAGCAGCCCCGGCAGCCCGAAGACGAGGAAGCCGCTGTAGAGCCCGACGACGAGCTGCGGCCAGCCGAGGTAGCCCAGCGCACACCCCAGCATCCCGGCGAGGCGCACGTCCCCGAAGCCCATCCCCGACGAGTGGACACGCCACAGCAGCCAGAAGAAGGCCCGGGCGGCCACCAGCCCGATGCCCGCACGCTCGAGGGCGGCCAGGTCGCGTTCCAGCGCCCAGCAGACGACGACGAGCGCGGCGACGACGAGCGTCGCGGGGTTCACGATCCGCGTCGGCAGCAGCCGGGTCCGGTGGTCGACGACCGCGAGCGCGACACCGACCGGGACCAGGAAGAGCACGAACAGCAGGGCCCAGACCCAGCCGAGGGCGAGCCCGGCCAGGCCACCGGCGACGGCGCCCGCGACCGCGCACTTCCAGAGCAGCCCGGGGCTGGCGGCCACGTCGACGAACAGCTCCTTGGGCCCCTCGGCCACCGACTCGACGTCCGGCTCGTCGGACAGGTCGGGCTCGGGCAGCCGGGCGATGAGCGAGGGCACCAGCTGGGCGGTGGCCAGGGAGATCACCGCGGCGACGACGGCCGTGTCGAGGTGGGTCATGCCCGGGACTGGCGGGCGGCCAGCGCGACCTCGCCCGCGCGCCGCATCCCGTCGAGAGGCGCGTCGAGCCCCGTGAAGAGACGGAACTGCAGCGCGGCCTGGTGCACGAGGAGGTCGAGCCCCCCGACCAGGACCCGGTCCAGGGCCGAGACCGCGAGCGGCGTCGGCCACGGGTCGTAGAGCGCCTCGAAGACGACGGGGACGTCTGCGCAGCGGGCCACCAGCTCGGCGTCCTGGGCCTCCGCCGGGATCGTCGACACCACGACCTCCCCGGGCACCGGGTCACCGGCGAGCGAGCCCACCACCACCCGGGGGCCGGAGGGGTGCCGGGCCACGGCCGCCAGCGCCTCGGCGGCCCGGTCCGGGGAGCGCACCAGCAGCGTGACCGTGGACGCGCCGAGCTCGCACAGGGCGAGCCCGGTGGACGCCGCCGTGGCGCCCCCGCCGAGCACGGTGCCGGCGGTGACCGGCCCGTCGTACCGCTCCCGCACCGCGGCGACCGCTCCGGGCAGGTCGGTGTTGTCGGCCCGGACCACCCGCCCCTCCTCGAGCACGAGGGTGTTCGCAGCGCCCGCGAGGGCGGCCCGCGGCGTCACCTCGCGCGCCAGCACCAGCGCCGTCCGCTTGAGCGGCATCGTCAGCGAGAGCCCGCGCCACGACCCGTCGAGTCCGGCCAGGAACTCCGGCAGGCCGTCCGCGGCGACCCGCTCGGACTCGTACGTCCAGTCCAGACCGAGCGCGGCGTAGCCGGCGCGGTGCAGCACCGGGGACAACGAGTGCCCGATCGGGTCGCCGAGCACCGCACACCTCATGGGCACCTCATCAGCAGGCGTCGGACGTCTCGCAGTACTGCTCGAACTCGTGCTTGTAGCCCAGGAACTCGTCGTAGGTCTTGGCGAACTTGGTCT
>JAOPYB010000469.1 GCA_025964835.1 Nocardioides sp.
ACCGGCAGCGCCAGGTGGCGCGCGAGACCGGCCGCGACGCCGCCGATGATCGGCTCCTGCGTGTCGCGGCTGGCGCGGCGGACCTCGGTCCGGCCCGGGGCGGTGGATGCACTGCTCATGTCGCCTCAATCGTCACACAGTGGCGCACCCCGGACCATGAGGGCCGACCCCGGCGCGACCCTGAGCCGCGGCGGCGCGCGAGGGTGCAGGATCAGGGTCGTCCCCGATGGTGCGGGGGCTCCCGACGGCGCAGGCTGGAGCCATGACATCGACACCCCCCGAAGCACCGACCGGCGAGCCCGCCGGCCAGCCGAGCGACGCGCCGTACGACGGGGGCCCCCGCGCCACCCGTGACGAGATCCGCGACCTCGGCCGGCTCCGCCGCTCCGCCACCGACCGCAAGGTGGCCGGCGTCGCCGGCGGCCTGGCCCGCCACCTCGACGTCGACCCCGTGATCCTGCGGGTCGCCTTCGTCGTGCTCGTGTTCTTCGGTGGCGCCGGCCTGATCCTCTACGGCGCCTGCTGGCTGCTGGTGCCCGAGGAGGGCCGCGAGTCGGCGCCGCTCGGGCTCGACGACCGCAGCCGCTCGATCGCGCTGATCATCGTGGGCGCCCTCGCCGCCGCGGCCATGATCAGCGACTCGTGGGGTGGCTTCTCGTTCCCCTGGCCGCTCGCGGTGATCGCGGTGGTCGCGTTGCTCTTCCTGACCAAGGGCCGCCGCTCGAGCTCGCCGACGCCGGCCCCGCCGGCCCCGCCGGGCCACGTCCCGGCCGCCGCGACGTACGGCGCCCCGTCGTACTCCCCCACGACCCACGCGGCACCGGTCGCCGACCCGGCGTACGCCCAACCGGCCTACGCCCAGCCCACCTACGCCCAGCCGACGTACCAGCCGACGTACCAGCCGACGTACCAGCCGCCGGTCCACGCAACCCCGCCGGCCCGCCCACGGAACCCGCGCAAGCGCGGCCCGATCCTCTTCTGGTTCACGCTGGCGCTGATCGCACTGGCCGAGGGTGTTCTCGGCATCCTCGACCTGGCGGGGGCACCCGTGGCCGACTCGGCCTACCCGGCCCTCGCGGCCGGCACGAGCGGGCTGATGCTGCTGGTCGGCGCCTTCTACGGCCGGGCGGGCGGGCTGATCCTCGTCGGCCTGGTCTCGACGCTGGCGCTGGCCGGGGCGACCGCGGCGGGCGAGTGGGACGGCACCACGATGCACGTGGCGCCGGCCTCGGCCGCCACCGTGTCGGACGACTACTCGATCAGCACCGGTGAGCTCGTCCTGGACCTGCGCGGCGTCGACGACCTGACCGCCCTGGACGGCCGCACCATCCACGTGTCCGCGGACGTCGGCCACGTGGAGGTGATCGTGCCCCCCGGGCTCGACACCCGCGTGGACGCCGTCATCGACGGCCCCGGCAACATCTCGCTGTTCGGTCAGGAGACCGGCGGCATCGACCTCCAGATGAGCCGCCTGCACAGCGGCGGCGTGGACGTCCCCGAGCTCACCATCGACGCCGACCTCAGCGTGGGCCAGATCGAGGTGCACCAGTGATGACGGAGAACACCATGACCCAGACCCTGAACACCGAGACCCGCGAGTCCGGGCGACACCCGATCAACATCGGCCACCTGGTCATGGGCATCGCGTTCGTCGGCCTGGTCGGCGTCTGGGCCCTGATCCGGGGCGACGTCGTCGACGGGTCCGACATCCGCTGGCTGCTGCCGGTCCCGTGGGTCCTCGCCGGTATCGCCGGCCTGCTGGCCACGACGCTGACCGGCCGCGACCGCTGGGCCACCCGGCAGACCGGCTGGGTCGCCCCGGCCGCGCCGGCCGATGCCACCACCGACAGCGCGACGGACGCCGCGTCCGACACCACCACGAGCACGACCGACACCGAGGAGATCCGATGAGCACCCCCCAGACCCACCCGAAGCACCTGGTGCGCCGCACCGACGACCGGATGGTCGCGGGCGTCTGCTCGGGGGTGGCCGACTACCTCGGCGTCGACGTGACGCTGGTCCGGCTGGTCACGGTGCTCGGCGCCGTCTTCGGCTTCGGCTCCTTCATCCTCGCGTACGTCGTCGCCTGGCTGCTGCTGCCCCAGGCCTGACCTCCGGCATCGCGGGCGCCGACCACCACGTCCGGGTGGTCGGTGATCAGGCCGTCGACGCCGAGGTCGAGGAGCAGCCGGGCCTCGCCGGCCAGGTCGCCATGGGCCCTGGGGTCGTCGCCGACACGGAACGCCCTCGACAGGTGCCGGTTCTCGGCCCGCAGGGTCCAGACGTGCACGGTGAGCCACTCCCGGTGGGCGTCGCGGACCAGCGACGTGGGCGTGAGGGAGCCGCCCCGGCCGGGCCTCAGGACCCGGTCGCGGTGCACGCCGACCCCGTCGGCGTACCGCTGGATCGAGGCGAGGCCCGCGGGCGACGCCAGGTCGGCGTACGTCCTGGCGTCACCCGCCGCCACGAGGTCCGCCGGGCGGCCCCGGCCCTTGCCGAGCAGCTGGATGAGCGGGACCCGGGTGCGACCGGCCAGCCGGCGCAGGATCGTCGCCTCGAAGGACAGGATGCTGACCCGGGAGCGCGGGTGGTCGAGCCCGTGGCGCCGCAGGGCGTCGAGCAGCGGCCCGTCCAGCGGCAGCCCCGCCGCGTCGAAGTACGTCGCGTGCTTCAGCTCGACGAGCACGCCGATCGTGCGCCCCCGGCGCGCGGACTCCGCCGTCACCATCTCCAGGATCTCGTCGAGCGTCGCGAGCCCGTGCCGCCCGTCGTGGGTCGCGCTCTGCCGACGGGACCGGGGATGCCGCTCGCGGGCGGCGAGGGAACGCAGCTCCTCGAGGAGGAAGTCCTCGACGAACCAGCCGGTCACGCTCTCCCCGTCGATCTCCCGGGTCGTCCGGCGCCGGGCGTGCTCCGGGTGGTCGGCCACGTCCGTGGTCCTTCCGAGCTCGTTGTCGTGCCGTGCGACGAGGACCCCGTCCCGGGTCGGCACGAGGTCGAGCTCGATGTCGTCGGCGCCCAGCGCGACGGCGAGCCGGTAGGCCTCGAGAGTGTGCTCGGGGCGATAGCCGCTGGCACCGCGGTGCGCCACCACGGCCGGGGTGACCACGAAGGACGAGGCGCGGGCGGCGAGAAGCGGTGACACATCGGTCATGTCCTCATGGAAGCCGGGCCGGATGTCCGTCCGGGACCCTCGACGTGAACCCCGGGTGACGCTCCGGCGAGGTCCACGTCAGGATGGCCCGGTGAGCCTGCCCAACGGTCTGCCCAACAGTCTGCCCAGACTCGGCACCCTGACGTCCCTGCCCGTGCTCGACCACCTCGACCTCGTGGCGGAGCCCGTGGCCGCGATGCTGCGGGCCTGGCCGGGAGCCGCGGGCGTCGCCGTCGTCGAGATCGACCCGGCGCTCGCCGACACCGCGGCGATGAGCGAGGCCTACGACCTGCCGATGGCGGTCGGCGCCAACTGCGTCGTCGTCGCGGGACGTCGCGACGGGGAGGAGCGGGTCGCCGCGTGCGTCGTGCGCGCCGACACCCGTGCCGACGTCAACAACCTGGTCAAGCGCACCCTCGACGTGCGCAAGGCCTCGTTCCTCGCGATGGACCGCGCGGTCGAGGAGTCCGGCATGGAGCACGGCGGCATCACGCCACTCGGGCTGCCGGCCCGGTGGCGGGTCCTGGTGGACCCCCGGGTCCTCGACATCGAGGTGGCGGTCATCGGATCCGGCGTACGCCGCTCCAAGCTGCTGGTGCCCGGCCGCCTGCTGGCCGACGCGCCCGGCGCCGAGGTCGTCGAAGGCCTCGCCTCCTGACGCCGCACAGTCCAGAATGTGCCCCGTGGGAGACGACCAGCAGAAGACGGACGGTGGCCGGGACGAGACCGAGGAGGAGCGCCTCGACCGCAAGTGGGACGACCTGCTCCAGGAGCTGCGGGTCATGCAGACCGGGGTCCAGCTGTTGGCGGGATTCCTGCTCACCCTGCCCTTCCAGGGGCCGTTCGCGGACCTCGACGACCTCCAGCGCCGGCTCTACCTCGCGCTCGTGGTGATCGCTGCGCTCACCACCGCGATGGTGATGGCCCCGATCGCGGTGCACCGCCGGCTCTCCGGCCTGCACGTGAAGGAGCGGCTGGTGGTCACGGCGCACGCCATGGTCGCGGGCGTGCTGACCGGGATCGCGCTGCTGATCACCGGCATGGTCGTCTTCATCTTCGACGTCGTCGTCGACCGGTCCATCGCGCTGAGCATGGGCGGCGGCGTCGCGCTGGTGCTCCTCGCGCTGCTGGTCGTGCTCCCGAACACGCTGCTGGGGCGGCATGACTAGCTCTTCCCGTCGGCGGGTGGTGGGGCTCCTGCTGCTCGCCCCGTGCCTCTCCCTGGTGGTGTCCTCCTGCGGGAGCGGCGACCAGCCGTCGGGCGCGACGCGGTCGGCCGCGTCCGCCTCACCGAGCGGCCCGGTGCCCACGCTGACCCCGGTCAAGGTGCCCCCGAAGCCACCGCCGACCGGGAAGCTCCTCGCCGACCTGCGCCAGTCCTCGCGGGACGCGGCCCTGGGCCGGATGGAGGTCTGGATCGCCAACGACACCCGCCGCGACATCACCCCGACCCGGATCGCCTACGCCGACCCGCGGTTCCGCCGACCGGTCCCCGGCGACCGGCTCCGGCTCGACCCCTCGCGCTCGGAGCGCGGCTTCCCGCTCTACCTGCCGTCGCGACCCGTCTGCGGGGCCGAGCCCGGCCCGCCACGCATCCGGGTCACGTACGCCGGCCGGACCCTCGAGCTGCGGGTCACGGACGGCAACGACATCGTGGCGAGGTACGTCGCCCGCCGGTGCCTGGAGCTGGCCGTCCAGCGGGTGGCCGGGTTGGCGTTCGCCGACGAGGTGCCCGCAGACCACGCGGGCAGGGACAGCACCGGCACGCTGACCCTGGTCGCCACCCCCACCGGTGCCCCCGGGCACTCGCTGCGCATCGACTCCGTCGGCGGGACGCCGCTCTTCAGCGCGGCAGGCACGTCCAGCTGGACCCCGGGGACCACCGTCCGCGGGGACGACCCCGTGACCCGCATCGACCTGCCGATCCAGCCGGCCCGCTGCGACGACCACGTCTTCCTGGAGGCGGCCGGCGCCACGGCGTTCCTGGTCCGGCTGCACCTCGACGGCAAGCCCGGACAGCTCGTGATCCGGATGAGCCCCGCGGGTGCGTCGAACGCGATCTCGTTCGCCCGGGAGTCCTGCGGCCTCGACGACTGACCGGCCCGGCCGGGCCGCGAAAAGCGGTCGCTCCGGCTGGGTTCGTTCCGTACGGTTGGAGGAGTGCGCCCACTCCCCCTCGACCACCCCGGGACCGCCGATCACCGGTCCCCCGGTCGGTTCCTCTGGTGGATGGCGAAGGGTCAGTGGCGCACCCTCGCGGCGGGGATGTTCTTCGGCATCGTCTGGATGAGCACCCAGGCCGTGATGCCGATGGTGATCGGCCTCGCGATCGATCGCGGGGTCGCCGACCAGGACCGTGGCGAGCTCGTGAAGTGGGCCCTCGTGATGCTGCTCATCGGTCTCGTCCAGGCCGCCAGCGGAATCATCCGGCACCGGTTCGCGGTCACGAACTGGCTGACCGCCGCCTACCGCACGGTCCAGCTGGTCGCCCGCCAGACCGTCCACCTGGGGGGCACGCTCCCCCGCAAGGTCTCGACCGGTGAGGTCATCGCGATCGGCACCAGCGACCTCTCCCACATCGGCCAGGTGATGGACGTGACGGCCCGCTTCGCCGGCGCCATCGTCTCGTTCCTGCTGGTGTCCGTGATCCTGCTGCGCACCTCGGTCACCCTCGGCCTCGTCGTGCTCCTAGGGGTGCCGCTGCTGATGCTGCTCGTCGGCCCCCTGCTCTCGCCGCTCCAGCGCCGCAGCACCCGCCAGCGCGAGCTGATGGGCGCACTGTCCAACACGGCCAGCGACATCGTGAGCGGACTGCGGGTGCTGCGCGGCATCGGCGGCGAGCAGGTCTTCCACGACCGCTACCGCCGCGAGTCGCAGACCACGCGTCGGGCCGGCGTCGAGGTGGCCAAGCTCCAGTCGATGCTCGACGCGCTCCAGGTCTTCCTGCCGGGCGTCTTCGTCGTGGTCGTCGTCTGGCTCGGCGCGCGGTACGCCGTCGACGGCCGGATCTCCGCGGGCGAGCTGGTCGCGTTCTACGGCTACTCCGCGTTCCTGATGATCCCGTTGCGGACCGCGACCGAGTACGCCAACAAGGTCATCCGCGCCCTCGTCTCCGCCAGGCGCGTGTGCCACGTCCTGTCGCTCACCCCGGAGGTCACCGACCCCGAGGTCGTCGCCCCCTCCCCGGCGCCGGGCTCGGACCTGCACGACGTCCGCACCGGGCTGCACGTGCGGGCCGGGCAGCTGGTCGCGATCGTGAGCGAGCAGCCCGACGAGTCGGCCGAGCTGGCCGACCGGCTCGGCATGTGCGCGCCCGAGGTCGACGACGACGTCCGCCTGGGCGGGGTGCCGCTCACCTCGTTGCGGCGCGCCGAGGTCCGGACCCGGATCGTCGTGTCCGACACCGGCTCGATCCTCTTCTCCGGCCGGCTGGCCGACCGGCTCGACGTCAACGGGCACGGGTCCGTGCAGGGCGCCCTCGACACGGCGTCCGCGGACGACATCCTCGAGGCGCTGCCGGACGGCCTGGACAGCCTGGTCGCCGAGCGCGGCCGCAGCTTCTCCGGCGGCCAGCGCCAGCGGCTGGTGCTGGCGCGCGCGCTGACCACCGACCCCGAGATCCTGGTGCTGGTCGAGCCGACCTCCGCCGTGGACGCCCACACCGAGGCGCGGATCGCCGCGCGGCTGCGCGAGCACCGCGCCGGGCGGACCACCATCGTCACCACCAGCAGCCCGCTGATGCTCGACGCCGTCGACGAGGTGGCGTTCCTGCGAGGCGGCCGCATCGTCGCGGCGGGGCGGCACGGCCACCTGCTCGACACGAACCGCGACTACCGGGCGGTCGTCACCCGCGAGACCGAGCCGGTCCCCGATCCGGTGGAGGTCGGTCGATGACTCTCACCCCACGACCTCACTCGCGGCGCTCCCGATTCCGCGGGGACCCCGAATGAGCGCCACCACGATGCTCCCGGTGGCCGACACCCGCGCCGTACGCCGCTACGCCGGCACGATCGCGCGCAACCACCCGCGCCTCCTGTGGGGCGCGCTGTCGCTGCACACGCTCGCTGCGGTCTCCGCGCTGGCCGCTCCACGGCTGCTGGGCGACCTGGTGCAGGCCGTCGAGTCCGGCACCACGGTCGGCCACGTGGACGACATCATCCTGGTGCTGGCGGCGTTCCTCGTGGCCCAGACGGTGCTCACCCGCTTCGCCCGCTACCTCAGCTCGGTGCTGGGCGAGCAGGTGCTGGCCCAGCTGCGCGAGGACTTCGTCGGCAACGCGCTGGCACTGCCGGTCGGTGTCGTCGAGTCCGCCGGCTCCGGCGACCTGCTGACCCGCACCAG
>JAOPYB010000530.1 GCA_025964835.1 Nocardioides sp.
CGGAGCCACCCATGCCGGAGGACGGCTGGTGCATCATGATGCGCGCGTGCGGCAGGGCGTAGCGCTTGCCCTTGGTGCCGGCGCAGAGCAGGAACTGACCCATCGACGCGGCAAGACCCATGCCGACGGTCGCGACGTCGTTGGGGATGTAGTTCATCGTGTCGTAGATCGCCATGCCGGCGTCGACGGAGCCACCGGGGCTGTTGATGTGCAGGAAGATGTCGGCCTCGGGGTCCTCGGCCGAGAGCAGCAGCAGCTGCGCGCAGATGGCGTTGGCGTTCTGGTCCCGGACCTCGGAGCCGAGGAAGATGATCCGCTCGCGCAGCAGGCGCTGGTAGATGTGGTCGTCGAGGACGTTGAATCCCGCTCCACCGTTCATCTGGGAGCCGTTCATCTCGGTCGAGAGCGAGGGGCTGGAGTTCTGGGTCACGGAGCGACCCTAGCCCGTGGCCCCGACACTTCCACGCCTTATCCACCCCTGTTCGCCGACAGCGGACGAACCCGCGTCAGGACGCCTCGGCGGCGGCCTTGAGCCGGGCCACGGTCTCGGCCATCCCGACCTCGAGCTCGTCGGCGTGGCTGTCGCTGCCGCCCAGCGCCAGCGGCGCGAAGAGCTTGCTCACCAGCGTGACCCCGTGCGGAACGGGCCGCCGGTGCACGACGTGGGTGCCCCCGGAGCCGTCGGGCTCGAGCTCCCAGATCCAGCGGGCGCCGCTGGACCTGGTGTCCCAGGCGAGGGCGCGTCCGGGCTCGAGGACCGCGAGCACGCTGCGGGTCGGCCAGACGGCGGCCTTGCGCCGGTTGATGCCGAGGTACCACTGGCCCAGGCGCAGGCCACCGGGCTTCAGCGGCCGCATCGAGACGAGCTCGGGGCTCCAGTCCGGCATCCGGGAGAAGTCCGTGAGCAGCTCCCAGACCCGCTCCGGCGGAGCGGAGACGTCGGCCTCGGCCCGCAGCTCTCGGGCGGCGCCACCGACAGTCGTCACGCCAGCCAGTCTCGCATGGCGCGGTGGATCTCCGGGTGGTTCAGCAGACCGAAGTGGTCGGTGCGCCCGACGTGCAGGACGTCGGCACCCGGGAACAGCTCGGCGCCGTACCGGTCCCGGCCGTACGCCGACGGCACGCGCACCAGGTAGTCGCCGACGACGTGACCGACGGGGTGCCGCGGCGACGTGGTGACGGTGGCGGCGACGAGTCGGTAGCGGGCGTGCGGGAGCGGGGGGACGTCCTCGGCCAGGCCGGCCACCAGGTCGTGCACGCCGACGGAGCGAAGGTCCAGGATCCGGCCGAACGTCGAGGTCTCCGGGAGCCGGGCCATGCCCCGGCTGCCGTGCCCGATCCCCCGGGCGATCGGCGCCCCCAGGTGGGGCGTGCCGAGCGTGATCACGTCGGAGACCAGCTCGGTCCAGGGGCGCTCCGCCTCGGTCGCCACGGCACCGCCGGCCCGCATGATCAGCCCACCCATCGAGTGTCCCACCAGCGCGACCCGGCTGACCTCGCACGGCCAGGCGTCGACGAGCCGCTGCATGAGGGCCGCGAGCGCGATGCCGTTCTCGCGCAGGCCGAGCCCGGTGTTGGCGCGCAGGAAGACCGGCGTCCAGCCCCGGCCGGCGAGGGCCTCGCCGTACGTCGTGCCCACCGCCTCGCGGAACTTGTCCCAGTAGGACTCGTTCTCGCAGAGGCCGTGCAGGAAGACCACCAGCCGGCCGGTGGCCTCCGGGAAGGCGGCCGCGAGCCCCTCCTCGTCGAGCGGCACGTTGCGACCGTCGCGGCGCACGCCCAGGGTGATCGCGAGGCGCGGCCGCTCCTGGGCGAGACGGTCCCCGATCAGGCCGTTGACGGCCGAGTTCACGAAGCGGCCCCGGCCACCGTCCTCGAGCCGCGGGCCGACCCCGGTCGTGGCCGCGGCGTCCAGCCCCTTCGACGCGGCCCGGAGCCCGAGGCTCAGCCCGCCGTAGACGGCCGCGGCGATCCCGCGGTGCACGGTGTCGGCCGCGGAGGGCGAGCCGCCCGTCGCGCGGCGGGTGAGCGACCCGATCCGGTCGACCACCGCGAAGTGGGTGTCCCGGGCGGTGCGCACGACGAGCTCGTCGGCGACCTCGGACAGCAGGGAGAGTGCGTCGAGCAGCCCGGGTCCTGCCGACGCCGCGGGGTGCGAGGTGCTCATGCTCCGGGACCCTAGCGCTGCAGTGCACAGGCGTGCACTCACTGCGTGGCGTGTCGCCCGGGAAGGCTGCGCCGGCGTCCGCCGAAGTCACCACCCGGGGCGCGGGAAGGTGGAAGACTCCTGCCATGTTACGGGTGACATTGCGGGGCGCGGGCCTGCCCACCGTCACGCTCGGGACGGGCGAGACGCTCCTGTTCGGTCGCTCCCCCCACCACGCCGTCCCGGACGAGGACCCCGCCGACGCCCTCCGGGTCACCGCGATCGCGCTGCCACGGTGCGCCCCCCACGTCTCCCGTCTCCTCGGCGAGCTCGAGGTCGGCGAGGAGATCGCGCGGCTGCGCTGGCACGGCTCCGGGGAGACCCAGGTGTCCAGCCTCTTCGACGCCCCGGGCGGTGCTCGTCGGGTGACCCTGGCCGAGGGCATGTCGCTGCTCCTCGACGAGGGCGAGAACCAGCTGGTCGTGATGCGCGGCCGCCAGGTCACGCCCACGTCGTACGACGACCTCACGATCGTCGTCGACATCTCCTCGTCGGTCCCCGAGCCGGCTCCGCGCCCGCGCCCCGGGTCGCCGGTCGAGATGGACGCGACCGCCACCGCCCCGGCGCCGCGGCTGCCCCGCCTCTCCCGCGAGTGGTACGTCGCCCTCGCCCTGGCCGAGCCGTGGCTGTCGGGCACCGACGACTACCCCCGGCCGCCGTCCAACCGGGAGATCTACGAGCGGATCCTGCACTGGCACGGCTACGCCTGGAACCTCGAGCGCGCCCAGCGGGTGGACGACGCGATCCGCACGATCTCCGCGCTGGCCTTCGGCCCCAGGGACGACCCGTTCCACACCGGGGTGGGGCGCGTCCAGAACGTCCGCTTCGCGATCGGCCGGCGCACTGCGGAGATCCAGCTGGTCACCACGGAGGACCTCGACGTCGTCGAGAGGGCCGCCACACGGCGGAACCTTCCGCCGCTCACGCCCTAGCCCTCGCGGGCGTGCCGTGCCTAGCGTGCGATCACGGACACCCGCGAGACAGGAGCAGGACATGAGCGCCAACATGCAGGGGATGGACACCGAGCACGGCCGCGAGGTCGGACAGAGCATGGGCTCGCAGGCCGGTCAGGTCTCGGGAATGGTCGCGGGCATCAGCGCGATGATCCAGGGCCTCAACTGGCAGGGCAGCGACCGGCAGCACTTCGAGAGCGACTGGCACGGCAGCTTCGCGCCGCAGGCCAACAACGCCGCCGAGACGCTCGAGCAGCAGGGCCGCATCCTCTGCGTGCACGCCGACCGTCAGGACGCCGTGAGCTCCTGAGCGCCCCACTCGTCGCGGCTGCGCACGGGCCACCGGATCCTCCGGTGGCCCGTTCGTGCGTCCCGGGCCCTTTCGACGTCGCCGCGAAGGGGACGAGAGCGCCTCGACAGCCCGGAACCTTCCACCCCCGCCGCCCTCGACCCCGGGGTGCTCCGGTGCCTAGCGTCCGGGCAGTGCCACCGATCGGGAGGTGGCCCCGACCTAGGAGGTTCCGATGTCGTTAGTCGGCGCGGACACCGATGAGCTGCGAGACGCCGGTCAGAAGTGCGAGGAGGGCAAGGAGGTCACCGACCAGGTGATCACCTACCTCCGGGCCCTGATCGCCATCCTCCGCGCAGCGTCATTCTTCAGCGGCGGCGCCAGCGCCGCGTATGCGCAGTACCTCGAGACCGTGGTGGTCCCGTGGCTCCAGAAGATCTCGATGGCACTCGGGCTGTTCGCGAAGGTGCTCAACGCCAACGCCGAGGCCCAGGACCAGGCCAGCAACGGCCAGAGCGTCGACTTCGGCGCCCTGCCGAGCTACACCCCCCAGACCACCAGCGCCAGCACCGTGCAGCCGTTCACCGGCTCCGTGCTCGGCGACGTGGCGGGTGGCATCGCCGCGGTCCAGGCCATCACCGGCGCCCTCACCGGGGGCGACGACGCCACCGGCACGGCGACCAGCACCTCCTCGATCCCCACGTGCGGCACCTCGAGCATCGCCGCGGCCCAGGGCCTCGACAGCGGCCTCACCGGTCCGGCGCACCACTCCGAGGTGCACGGCGTCGGCATCGCCGCTCCCGGCGCGGACGGCCACGGCGGCGGCGCGGGCATCGGCGGCGGCCCGGGCGGGTCCGGTGGCGGCTCCGGCTCGGTCGGCGGCGGCGGCTCGTCCCTGGGGACCGGCAGCATCGACGGCAGCATCGACGGCAGCGGCACCGGCAGCCTGTCCACGGACTCCAGCCCGTCCGTCGCCGGCGGCTTCGGCGGCTCGACGCCGGGCGCCGACTCGCTCGGCGGCTCCATCGACAGCGGGGCGGGCGCAGGTTCGGGTGCCACCGACGCGACCTCGGCCCCGTCGTACGGCGCGGCCGCGGGCATCGCGGGAGGTGCTGCGGCGCTCGGTCTCGGCGGTGCCGCCCTGGCCAACCGCAACGCCGGTGCCGGCGACCCGACGATCGACAAGCTGGCCGGCTCCAACCACCGGGGCAGCAGCGGCACGGACGTCAAGGAGCTCCAGGAGCGCCTCACCCAGGCCGGCTACGACACCCAGGGCGCCGACGGCAAGTGGGGTGCCAACACCCAGGCTGCCTACGACGCCTACCGGCACGACAACCCGCTGCCGATCCAGGCGGGCAGCGGCTACACCAGCCCGGACGGCTTCGACTACACCAAGGTCTCGGGCGTCCGCGGCAACGCGAACGTCACCCCCGAGTTCCTGCGTGGGGTCGAGGGCGTCGCCCAGCGCGTGGGTGCCCGACCCGAGCACCTGATGGCGGCGATGAGCTTCGAGACCGGTGGCACGTTCGCGTCCGACGTCCGCAACCCGCGGAGCAGCGCGACCGGCCTGATCCAGTTCATGGACGGGACGGCCCGCGGCCTCGGCACGACCACCGGCGACCTCGCCCGGATGAGCCCGACCGAGCAGCTCACGTACGTCGAGCGCTACTTCGAGCCCTACCGGGGCCGGCTCGGCGACCTGGAGAGCGTCTACACGACGATCCTCTCCGGCCGGCCGCACGAGGCTGCCGACGTGCTGTTCAGCCAGGGCCAGGCTGCCTACGGGCCCAACCACGAGCTCGACTTCAACCACGACGGACGGATCACCGCGGCCGAGGCCACCTCCGCCGTCCGCAGCCGGCTGGGCAACTGACCGGCCACTGAACCACCACCAGATTTCACCCGGCGAACCATCCACCAGAGAAGTAGCAACCACGAAGGAGAAGAACCATGGCCATGAAGGGTATGGACATCGAGGCCGGTCGTCAGTCGGCGCAGCAGATCACCCAGGGCGCCTCCGAGCTCGAGCAGCTCACCGGCCGCCTCACCCAGTCGATCGAGGGCTTCGAGTGGGTCGGCCCGGACGCCGAGCGCACCCGTCAGGCCTGGCAGTCCGACTACCGCACGATGCTCACGCAGGTCACCAACTCCCTGCAGGAGTTCTCGACGCTCATCAACAACCAGGCGCAGGAGCAGGAGCAGGTCTCCAACTGACGCCCCCGTGACGGCCGCCGGGTCCTTCCCGGACCGGCGGCCGTCACCGTTCATCCACTCGACCGACGGAAGGCCGCGCGATGCAAAGCTGGATCCTGTCGCTGCGATCGGCCCCCGAGTCCGGCCTTCCGTCGGTCGACGTGCACGTCCAGGCCCGCCCCGGCGCCACCGTCGCCGACCTGGCCCAGGCCTTCGGCCGCCACGTCGCCCCCGACCAGCAGCGGCTCCACCTCGTCCCTCTCGACGGCACCCTCCCGTGGCCGGCCGACCGGCTGCTCACCGAGTGCGGCCTCCAGACCGGCGACCTCCTCGACGTGGTCTCCGCCCCGCCCGCCTGGCTCACCCGGGTCAGCAGCAGTGCCCGACCCCGCGCCATCCTCCGCGTCACCAGCGGTCCCGATCGCGGCCAGCGCCTGCATGTGCGCTCGACGTCGCTGACCCTCGGCCGCGGCCCCAGCTGCACGCTGCGACTCACCGATCCCCTCGTCTCCCAGCAGCACGCCCGGATCGTCCTCGGCTCCCGCCCGACCGTCTACGACGAGGGCTCGGCCAACGGCACCACCGTCGGCGGCGAGGCGGTGACGACTCCGCGCGAGATCGACTGGGGCACCCCGATCCGCATCGGCCGCAGCACCCTCGTCATCCAGCCCGGCGAGGAGCCCGGCCAGGACCCCGCCGTCTCCGTGTTCCGGCCGCCACGCTTCGGGGACCCGCTCGCCGAGGACGTCCTCGACGTGCCCTCCCCGCCGTCGAAGAACCGCCCCTCGCCGCTGCCCTGGGCGATGCTCATGCTGCCCATGGTCATGGGCTTCGCGATCCTGATGCGGTCCCACAGCGCCTACGCGCTCGTCTACATGTTGGCCTGGCCGATCCTCGGCTACGTCGGGTGGCGCCAGCAGCGGCGCCAGGCCGAGAAGCAGTTCCAGGAGGAGCTCGCCGAGTGGCGCGAGGACATCGACGACATCCTGACGATCCTCGACAACCAGGCCACGGCGCAGCGCCGCCAGTTCCACGACGACTACCCCGACGCCGAGACGGTCCGCGCCCGCGCCGCCTCGCGGGACCCCTACCTGTGGGCACGGCTCGAGGACCGCCAGGCCTTCCTGGTGACCCGGATCGGCATCGGCACCGTCCCGGCGATGCTGCGCGGCTCCATCAAGGACGGCGGCGACCGGCCCGAGCGACGCAAGGTCGCGGCCGAGCTCGCCGAGCGCGACACCCTCGACGACATGCCGGTGCTGGCCGACTTCGCCGGTCACGCGGTGATCGCGCTCACCGGCCCGGACGAGAGCGTCGACTCGCTGGCCCGCTCGATGCTCCTCCGGCTCGGGTTCGACCACTCACCCTCCGACGTCACCGTGGCCGGCTGCTTCGGCCGGGCCCGCAGCCACCACGAGGCGTGGCTGCGCTGGCTGCCGCACGCCACCGCGCGGCTCGGCGGCCTGCCGCCCGTCGCGATCGGATCCCGGGCGTCGACGGCGCTGCTCGAGCACCTGGTCTCCGAGGACGACCTGCACAGCCACACGATCTGCTTCGTGGACGAGCAGGCCGGCATCCCGCGCCGCACCGTCGAGGCGGTCGCCGCGACCGCCCTGGAGCGCAACCTCCACCTCGTCTGGCTGGGTCGCTCGGCCACCGAGGTGCCGGCGTCGACCGGCCTCCTCGTCGACCTCGACAAGGGCTCGGTCGGTATCCGCGACCGCGGTGGCATCAGCGACATCGAGACGCCCGACCAGGTCACCCTCGACCACGCCTGGCGCAGCGCCCGCTCGATGACGGGGTACGTCGACGAGGCCGCGGTGCTCCCGGCGAGCACCGCCATCCCCTCGATCGTCCGGCTGCCCGAGGTCAGCACCGACTTCGAGGACCTCGACGACGTCAAGGCCGTGCTGCGCCGCTGGAGCCAGTCGAGCGGTCTGCGGGCCCAGATCGGCCTCGGTGTGGACGGCGTCGTCACCATCGACCTGCGCGAGGACGGCCCCCACGGCCTGGTGGCCGGCACCACCGGCTCCGGCAAGAGCGAGCTGCTGCAGTCGCTGATCTGCTCGCTGGCCCTGAACAACCCGCCGTCGCGGATGAGCTTCCTGCTCGTCGACTACAAGGGTGGCGCCGCCTTCCGCGAGTGTGCCGACCTCCCCCACACGGTCGGCTACATCACCGACCTCACCCCCGCGCTGGTCTCCCGGGCGCTCACCTCGCTGGGTGCCGAGATCGCCTCCCGTGAGCTGCTGCTCGCCGAATACGGCGTCAAGGACCTCATCCAGCTCGAGCGCGAGCACCCCGAGGCCGCCCCGCCGAGCCTGCTCATCTGCGTCGACGAGTTCGCCGCCCTGACCGCCGAGGTGCCCGACTTCGTCGACGGCGTCGTCAACCTCGCCCAGCGCGGCCGCTCGCTCGGCATGCACGTCCTGCTGGCCACCCAGCGACCGGCGGGCGTGGTCACCGGGCCGATCCGCGCCAACACCGACCTGCGGATCGCGCTGCGGGTCTCCTCGCAGGACGACTCGCGTGACGTCATCGACTCCCCCGAGGCCGCCCGGATCTCGCGCCGCACTCCCGGCCGTGCCTGGATCCGTCGCACCGGGCACGGCACGGCCGAGCTCGTCCAGTCCGCGTGGACGGGTGCCCGCCAGTCGCTCGACGGCGGCGAGGCACCGGTCCGGGTGCAGCGGTTCAGCGCGGCCGGCGTGCTCGACACCGGCCCCGGCGACGAGCTCCGTCTCGACCCCCGCACCGACCTGGAGCGCTGCGTGACCACGATCCGCACGGCGTTCGCGCGCTCGGACGCCCCCGCCCCGTCGCGCCCGTGGCTCCCGCCGCTGCCCGCCGAGCTGCTCCTCGAGCCCGACCAGCTGATCGCGGCCGGCCGGCCGAGCGGCCGGGTGGTGCTGGGCCGGATCGACGACCCTGCCGCCCAGCTGCAGCCGGAGCTGCTCGTGGACTTCGCCAGCGTCGGCCACCTGCTCGTCTACGGCGCCTCCGGCTCCGGCAAGACCGAGCTCCTGCGCACCACGGTGCTCGCGGCCTCGTTGGGCGACGCGTTCGGGGTGCACGCCGTGGCGCCGTACGTCTACGGCATCGACTACGCCGGCGGTGGCCTCTCGGCGATCGCCGGGCTGCCGACCGTCGCCGCCGTGGTCCCCGAGAGCCACCAGGGTCGGGTGCTGCGGTTGCTCCGGCTGCTGCGCCGCACCGTCGCGGACCGCACCCAGGCGCTGGCCGCCCACGGCTGCTCCGACCTCGACGACCTGGCCCGGATGGGGACCGTGCTGCCGCGCGTCTACGTCGTCATCGACAACCTGCCGGCGCTCGTCGACGGGCTCGAGTCGTCCGGCGGGGTCGCCCGCGAGCACCTCGAGCACATCCAGAACGTGCTCCAGAACGGCCGCCGGGTCGGCATCCACGTCATCGCGACGGCCCCCGGCCGGACCGGCGTCCCGACCGCGATCGGCTCGACCTTCGGCCGCCGGATCGTGCTGCGGATGACGACCCAGGACGACTACCTGATGCTGGGTGCCCCGGCCAACGTGCTCGACGCGGAGAGCGCCCCCGGCGCCGGCCTGCTCGGGCGCAGCAGCGTCCAGGTCGCCACCACGGGCGGCGCCGGCACCCCGGTCCAGGCCGACCGGGTCCGCGCGATCGGCGAGCTCCTCGAGCCCAGGGTCGCCGGTCGCGGCACCGCGGCCGTCCCGAACATGCCCGCGCGCCTCGACCACGCGTCCCTCCCGGCCCTCACCGGCTCGCGGGTCGCCCTGGCCGTCGACGCCGACGCGGTGGCCGTGGTCGAGGTCGACCTGCTGGGTGCGCCTGTCGTGCTCGCCGGACGGGCCCGGTCCGGTCGCACCACGGCGCTGGACGGGATCGAGGCCCTCGTGCGCCGCGCCGACGACCCGCCGCTCGTCATCCGGTCCGATGACCTCACGGCCGTGGCCGCGAGCGTGGCGGGCTGGCTGACCGACCGCCCCGCCGAGTCCCCGACCTGGGCGCTGGTCCTCGTCGACGACGCCCACGTGTGGGACACCCGCGCCCAGGGCGACGAGGCGGTCCGCGAGGCGCGCGACGCGCTGGTCCGGGCGATGGCCGCCCCGGGGTCCCGGCTGGCGACGGTCCTGGCCGCCGACAGCGTCCAGGCACGGCAGCGCGGCGGGGCCGAGGGACTGGTGAGCGCGGGGCGTCAGGGAAGACGAGGTTTCATCCTGATGCCGGAGTGGAACGATGGAGACATCTTCGGCGTGACAGTGCCGAGCAAGACGACCGAACCTCTCACCGGCCCCGGACGGGGCCTGTGGTGCGAGGCGGGCTCCACGTGGGTCGCCCAGCTCGTCACGAGCGCCGATGACGAGACGACGCACGCTCGGGAGACGTCATGAGCACAACCCTTCGTTCGACCCCACGTTCGACCCCACGTCGGGCGGCCGGACCCTGGTCCGCCCGGTTGCGAGCCCTCACGTCCGGGCGCAGGCGCTCCCGTGGCGCCGCCGAGCTCTCCGTGGTCGTCGTGACGGCCTCGCTCATCGCGGGAGTCATCTTCGGCAGCGGCCTGACGCGCACGGCCGTCGACGTGGCCGACGGGCTCACCTGGATCACCGACGGGCCCTCCGGCGAGGTCATCCAGGTCAACCCGGCCACCGGCCGCCCCGAGGTCCGCCTCGAGGTCGGCGCCGACGGCGACGCCCTCGACATCGCCCAGTACGACGGCCGGCTGATCGTCACCAACCGCACCACCGGCGAGCTCACGTCGTTCGACCTCGCGAGCATCCTGGCCTCCGGCCAGCAGCGCGTGTCGACCGGCGGCGCCACCGACGTGCTCCACCACGACGGCCGCGTCTACCTCATCGACCGGAACCGCGGCACGATCTCCGACATCGACCCGGTCACCACCGACGTGATCGGCGAGATCTGGACCTCCCCCGAGGGGATCGCCGACGCCGCGATCGACGGGGACGGGCGGGTCTGGACCATCGACGAGTCGGGCCTCCTCACCGAGCTCCGCTGGTCGCCCGGCAGCCAGGAGTTCGCGCACGTCGACGACCGGACCATCGACAACAGCGGCGCCAACTCGGTGCTGGTCGGCCACGACCAGGGGGTCACGGTCTTCGGGCCCGACGCGGGCATCGTCGTCCAGGTCGGCACCGGCCAGGACGTCGTCGCCGACGCGGCCCGCCTGTCCGGCGAGCTCGAGGCCCCGGCCAGCTCCCCCGCCGACCTGGTCCCCGTCTCCTCCCCGTCGACCGGGACGGTCGCGATCGTCGGCCAGGGGATGGTCCGCGAGATCGGCGTCGCCGCCATCGGCTGCAGCCGGCCCGGGCGACCCGAGGTCTTCGAGGGGCTGGTCTACGTCCCCTGTCCCGGCGACGGCAAGGTCGTCCGGCTGGCTCCCGACGGTCACCGCGCGGACGCCGACATCGACGTCGCCGACGACGGCGACCCCGACCTGGTCGTCGACGACGGCAACCTGATCATCAACGTCCCCGGCGCCGACAGCGGCGCGATCGTGCACGCCGACGGCACCGTCGCGACGATCGTCCGCTACGACGACTCGATCCCGGCGACCCCGACCGGCACCACGGCCGACCCGCCGATGCCGGCCTCGCCCCAGTCCGTCACGACGCTCGCGGACCAGGACTCGACGCCGCCCACCACCCTCGGCGGCGGGGGCGCGCCCGCCGGCCCCGGCACCCCCTCCGCCCCTGGGGGCG
>JAOPYB010000537.1 GCA_025964835.1 Nocardioides sp.
CGGAGCAGTGGAAGGACTACTACGCCGCGAACGTCGAGTTCTTCTCCGACCTGGGCTCGCCCGGTGGCGCCGCCAAGATGGGTGAGATCGACAAGGACCACCCGCTGATCGAGGCCCTGCCGCCGCAACCGCACGACGAGTGAGCGCTGCCTCCGTTGGTTGAGGAGGTTGCGCAGCAACCGTCTCGAAACCCCCGTGGCGCCGTCTCCAGGCGGCTCCCGGACTTTCCCTGGGACCACCTGACGGCGTACGCCCAGCGTGCACGCGCGCATGCCGGCGGCATCGTCGACCTCTCGGTCGGCACCCCCGTGGACCCGACCCCCGCCGTGGCGCAGGCCGCGCTCGCGGCGGCCGCGGACTCGCCCGGCTACCCGTTGACGATCGGTCGCCCCGAGACCCGTCAGGCCTGCATCGACTGGCTGGCCCGACGCCACGGCGTCACCGGGCTGGGCCTCGACGGCGTGCTGCCGGTGATCGGCTCCAAGGAGCTGATCGCCTCGATGGCCGTCCACCTCGGCATCGGCGCCGGTGACCTGGTCGCCTACCCGTTGCTGGCCTACCCGACCTACGAGGTCGGCGCCGCCCTCGCCGGGGCCCGCGCGCTCGCCACCGACTCGCTGACCTCGTTCGGTCCGGAGACGCCGGCGCTCCTGTGGCTGAACTCCCCGTCCAACCCGACCGGCCGGGTGCTGCCCCCCGAGCACCTGAAGAAGGTGGTCGACTGGTGCCGCGAGCGGGGCACGATCCTCGTCTCCGACGAGTGCTACCTCGAGTGCGCCTGGGAGGCGTCCCCTGTCTCGGTCCTGCATCCCTCGGTGTGCGGCGGCTCCCACGAGGGGATCCTGGCCGTCCACTCGCTCTCGAAGCGGTCCAACCTGGCGGGCTACCGCTGCGCGTTCGTCGCCGGTGACTCCGCCCTGGTGGGGGAGCTGCTGGCCGTCCGCAAGAACCTCGGGCTGATCATGCCCGGCCCCCAGCAGGTGGCGATGGCCGCCGCCCTCGACGACGACGAGCACGCCGTCGAGCAGCACGCGCGGTACGCCGCCCGCCGGGCCAAGCTGCGTGAGGCGCTGGAGGGGTGCGGCTTCCGCATCGACCACTCGGAGGCCTCGCTCTACCTCTGGGCTCGGCGCCAGGTCGAGGGCCTCGATGAGGACTGCTGGGACACCGTCTCCTGGCTCGCCGACCGCGGCATCCTGGTCGCGCCCGGCTCGTTCTACGGCGCAGCGGGCAACCACCACGTGCGGGTGGCCTTCACGGCCACCGACGAGCGGGTCGACGCGGCGCTGGAGCGGCTCTCCCGGTAGTCCGGCCCGTCCGCGGGTTGTCCCGTGGATCGCAGCCGGCGGGACAACGCGTCGTTCGAGGGGTCGGGGAGCCTAGATTTTCCTCAGTCGCACGCGACCGCCCCCTGGTTGCTCCCGGGGTGCGCGGGGCGGCTGCCTGCACGGGGGTGAGGCAGCCGCCCCGTCACATGCACGCCCGGCTCACACCAGGACGCGGCCGTCGCGCTCGGCCCACCACCTCGCGGCCCGGCGCACGGCGTCCGTGACGCCGGAGTCGCGCGCGAGGTCGGGGAGTCGCGGGTCGGCCGCCATCCCGAGGGCGTAGAGGGTCCGGTTCATGGTGGTCTCGTTGCCCGACAGCCCGCGCTGGAGAGCCCGGCGCGGCAGCCGCCGCGCACTGCGCCCGGAGATCGACAGGGCGAAATGAAGCTCCTCCAGGTCCTCCGTCTCCAGCCAGTCGACGACGAACGGCACCTCCTCGCCGTGGTGGCAGGCCGTCGACACCCGGAGGCAGGCCGCGCCCGTCGCGGCGTCGGGAGCCCGGGTGCGGCGCTCGGCGAGCAGGGTCATCAGCTCGCCTGCGAACGGTGAGCTGGTCAGGGTGAGCATCGCGTTCGACATCCGCACGCCACGCGGGTCGAACAACGCCTCGAACACCAGCCGCTCCAGGAGCGGCTCGTCGCGGTGCCGGAGCCGCGCGCAGGCTTCGGCTGCTACGGACCTGGCGAACTCGTAGTGGACGTTGCCCCGGGTGCGTGACCAGGTGCGCGGGCCGGCCGCCTCGGGCGCCGTGATGTCGACGGCCCGGCGCACCTCTGCCTGCAGCTCGGGCGGGATCGCAGCGCACAGGTGGGCCAGGATCCCGTTGCGGACCGGGTCGCCGTCCGCGTGCTCCCACGCCGACACCACGCCGGGGACGACGCTCGCCCACTCGCGGATCCCGAGCCCGCCGATCACCAGCATGTTCTGCAGCGCGTACGACGCTCCCCGGGCCACGAAGGTCGACGGGTGCCGGAGGAGCCCGCCGAACCATCGCACCAGCTCGACGCTCGGGCAGTCGGAGAGGACGCTCGTCAGGTGGTAGTGGAGCTGGTTGTCCGGGTCGAGGAGCAGCTCCCGGCACACGGCGGCCACGAGGTCGCCGTACGCGCTGGTCCGGAGCTGGGCGAGCGCCTCGTAGCGCGCCACGTGCGCCGGGCCGACCGACCGGCCCAGCTCGTCGGCGAGGCGGCGGACGTACGGCTCGACCAGGCCCCGGGGCAGGCCGAAGCCGTTCTCGGCGGCATGCAGACGGGCGAAGGTCAGCCAGGCGCCGCCGGTGGGGCGCCGCTCGCCCGCCGCCTCGCAGGCCTCGCTGAACCGGTCCAGCGACTGGCTCGCGGGCTCGGGAGGGGCCGCGGGCGCGTAGGGGAACGAGCGGCACAGCATGTCGACCATCGACCGGAGCGACCCCTCGCGCAGGCCGAGCACGTCGGCGTAGCCGTCGAGGACCGTGTGTGAGCGCTGCCCCTCGCTCTCGATCCGGCTCAGGGTCGTCGAGGAGACCTCGGTCCCGCGGGCGCGCATCGCCGCCGACATCTCGCGGAGCGACAGGCCGGCGACGGTCCGGTGCACCCGCAGCAGCCACCCGATGCGGGACGGGATGTCGATCCGTGCGGCCGGGATCGGGGTCGGGTCGTCGATGACCTCCGAGATCCTGGGCATTCCGGCATTGTTGCGGAGCGAGCGGAGCGGGGCGTGCAATCAGTCGAAGACATCCACGTGGACGTGGTCGCGGTGCTCGAGGATCGCCCGGTCGCCGGAGCTCTCCGGCGGGTCGTAGTTCGTCCAGCCCTCCTCCGAGCCCGAGCCCGCCTGCCAGATCCGGTCGTCGAAGATCACGGTCTGGATCGAGAGCCGGTCGGCCTGGGCCACGAGGTACTGCGCGATCGCCCAGCCCCGCTTCTTGTTGTCGGCGCTGATCGGGCGCACGAAGATGTCGATGGCCCGGCCCTCGTAGTGCGCCGACCCCTTCATGTGTCCGGTCGTGACCCCACCGGGCGCGAAGCCTCCGAGGGACAGCTCACCGAAGACCGCTTCGACGTCCCGGCGTACGACGCCGGCGCGGTGCGTGAGCCCGGCGTCGTCGAGCCGGTCGCTCGCACTGGACACGTCGTCGCCGACCACGCAGCTGAACGCGTGGGGCGAGTTGCCGGTGAGGGCCGAGGCGAGTGTCCGGGCGTCGGCCTCGTGCGCGGCGTAGGCCTCCGGGAAGCCGGACCGCTGGACCTCCTGGGCGGCCTCGGTGATGCGCATCGTGTCGTAGCCGTCGATCTTCTCGAGCGCGTCGTAGAAGGCGTTGGTGGCGTAGACGGGGTTGAGGATCTCGCTGCGCGAGCCCCAGCCCTGGGAGGGCCGTTGCTGGAAGAGCCCGACCGAGTCCCGGTCGCCCTCCTCGAGGTTGTAGAGCTTGGACTCCTGGAAGGCGGTCGCGAGCGCGATCGAGGCGGCCCGGGCCGGCATCCCGCGTCGCACCGAGATCGCGGTGATCAGCGCGGCGTTCTCGGACTGCTCGGTCGAGAGGCTGACCTCGTGCCCGTCCACGGTGGCGGTGCACTGCTCGCTCGAGAGCAGCGGGCCGACGTGGTGGAGCAGGGCGTAGCCTCCGATGCCCACGGCGGCGAGGGCGCCGACGGTCAGGAGGGCCGCGCCCGTCCGCAGCCTCATCCGGCCGGCCGTTCAGTTGGCATGGAGGGCGGCGTTGAGCTCGATGCCCTCGCCCTTCCACGGGACGGCCTCGATGGCGCCGGTCACCGAGTTGCGGCGGAACAGCACGTTGCTGGCACCCGAGAGCTCGGCCGCCTTGATGACCTGGGGCTTGGCATCGATGTCCCTGATCGTCACCTTCGTGCCGGCGGTGACGTAGCAGCCGGCCTCGACGACGCAGTCGTCGCCGAGCGAGATGCCGATTCCGGCGTTGGCTCCGAGCAGGCAGCGCTCGCCGATCGAGATGACCTCCTTGCCGCCACCGGACAGCGTGCCCATGATCGAGGCGCCGCCGCCGACGTCGGAGCCGTCGCCGACGACGACGCCGGCCGAGATCCGGCCCTCGACCATCGAGGCCCCCAGGGTCCCGGCGTTGTAGTTGACGAAGCCCTCGTGCATGACCGTGGTGCCCTCGGCGAGGTGGGCGCCGAGCCGGACCCGGTCGGCGTCGGCGACGCGGATCCCGCTGGGGAGCACGTAGTCGACCATCCGCGGGAACTTGTCGACGCCGAGCACCGTGACGTGCTGGCCGGCCGCGCGCAGGCGGGCCCGGGTGGACTCGAAGTCCCGGACGGCGCACGGGCCCGCGGAGGTCCAGACGACGTTGGTGAGCAGCCCGAAGACACCGTCCATCGAGATCGAGTGCGGGACGACCAGGCGGCAGGAGAGCAGGTGCAGCCGGAGCCAGACATCCTCGGTCGAGGCGGGCGCCGACTGCAGGTCGGCGATCTCGACCAGGCGCACCTCACGCCGTACGCCGCGCGCGTCGTCGGTGCCCTCGAGCGCCGTCAGCTCCGCGGGGGCGTCGGCCCCGTCGGACGTGCCGAGCGCGGGTGCCGGGAACCACACGTCGAGGACGGTGCCGGTGCTGTCGAGGGTCGCGAGGCCGTGGCCCCAGGCTGTCGAGTGGACGGTGTTCACGACGGCAACTCTACGGAGAACGGCCCGCACGAGCCCCCCGGGGATCACCGAACGTGTTCGTGGCCCGCGGAGGACGGCGGCTCCGGGCGGAGCGTGCCTGGTTCCGCCGGAACGGCTGTGGACGTAGGGTCCAAGCCTACGGAGGAGAACTCATGAGAACCCGGACCCGCCTCGGGCTCGTCACCGGTGTCGCGGTGCTGGCCACGTCTCTCATCCCGATCGGGGCTGCCTCGGCCGGCGTGCGCGAGTCGTGGGAGTACGACGCGCACGCCGCCGGGATGCCCGCCGGTGACGAGCCCGCGCGCACCCTGCAGACGGCCCGGGCCCAGTTCTCCTACACCAGCACGGCCGACGGCGCGGTCGAGGCGACCGTGACGCTCGGAGCCGAGCCGACGGCCGCGACGGACGCCGAGCTGCACCTGGTGCTCGGCGTGAGCTTGGAGACCGGTTGCGAACCCGGGTGGGAGCACTCGCTCTCGACGTTCGCCACCGGGACGGGCGGCACCCGCGACGGGGCAGTGATCCAGTTCGGGGTCGACGCACCTCCGTACGACGCCCAGCGGGACTGCTCGTACGTCGAGCTCCGGGAGCGGGGCGACCCGTCGATCGTGCTCGACCGGCTCGAAGGCAGGTGGGCAGGCGGGGTGATCACGGAGCCCCCTGACGGGCTGACGCTCCGCGCTCCCGCGGCGGCCCGCGTGCAGCGCGGGAACTGGTCCGGGGTGCGGCTCCGGGTGAACACCTACGACGCGGTGACCCGCGTCGTGATCCGCGGCCAGGGCCACAACCTGCTGACCCGCGACGTGGTCCTCGACGGGGAGGAGATCGTGGCCCGCGGCTACACCGTCACCTTCCTGCCCGTGAAGCTTCTCGACAAGGGCGCGCGCCGGGTGCGGATCCAGGCGGTCGCCTTCGGACAGGACGGCGAGCAGCTCGGCGGGGGCCTGCAATGGGTGCGGCTCCGCCCGCGCTGAGCTACTGGCCGGTCCGGCCGTCGAGGCACTCGCGCAGCAGGTCCGCATGGCCGACGTGGCGGGCGTACTCCTCGATCATGTGCACGAGGATGTCGCGGACCTCGGTCGGGTCGCCGTGCACGTCGACCAGGGCGTCCAGATCGGTGCGCTCGAGCACCCCTCGGGCGTGGGCCACCTCCCCGCGCCACAGGTCCCACGCGCCGGCCACGAACGCGCCGTCGACCGCGGCCGGGTCCAGCTCGAAGCCGCCGTCCTCCTCCTGGAACAGCCGGGGAATGTCCATCCGGCCCTCGATGATCCGGCGGAACCAGCTCTGCTCCACCCGTGCCATGTGCCGGACCATGCCGAGCAGCGAGAGCGTCGAGGGCGGGACCGAGCGAGTGGCGAGCTGGGC
>JAOPYB010000002.1 GCA_025964835.1 Nocardioides sp.
TTCGCCGTCACCCTGGGCGCGAGAGACGCATCCGACCAGACGGTCCACCTCGCCACCCACCAGCTGGCCCTCACGCTGTGGACGTTCCTGGCGTTCGCCCTCGACGCCATCGCGATCGCCGCGCAGGCCATCACCGGGCGCTACCTCGGCGCCGGCGACGTCGAGGGCACCCGCGCCGTCACCCGGCGGATGGTGCAGTGGGGCGTCGGTGGCGGGATCGTCACCGGCCTGCTCCTCGCCGCCGCCAGCCCGGTGCTCGGCGCCCTCTTCACGGCCGACCCGGACGTCCGCGACCTCCTCGTCCCGGTGCTGATCGTCGCCGCGATCGGCCAGCCGGCCGCCGGCATCGTCTTCGTGCTCGACGGCGTGCTCATCGGCGCCGGTGACGGCGCCTACCTCGCCCGCGGTGGCCTGGTGACCCTCGTCGTCTACGCGCCGGTCGCCCTCGCCGTGGCTTGGCTCTCCGGCGGCCTCGTCGTCGTCTGGATCGCCTTCGCCGGCCTCTTCATGGGGGCCCGCCTCGTCGTGCTCGTGCACCGGGCCAGGGGCGACGCCTGGCTCGTCACCGGCACCCGAAACAGTCGGCGGCGGCTCCCGGACACGGCCTAGGCTGGCGGGCATGAAGCCGCTCCAGTCCGTCGCGATGGGGCTGGTGATCGTGGTGCTCTCGGCGCGCTTCGGCGGGTACGACGCCCTCCCGGACCCGGTCGGGTGGCTGCTGACGTTCCTCGGCGTCCGCGCGCTGCCCGACGACCTCCCTCACCGCACGAACCTGCTCGGCCTGGCGGCGCTCGCGGGCGTGGTGGCCACGATCGTCTGGTTCCCGGCCGTGACCGGCGACCTCTACGACGCCGACGCGTCCCTCGCCTGGGCGGCGAACCTGCCCCAGCTCGTCTTCTCGGGGCTGCTCTGCCACGTCCTCGCGGCCCGGGCCGCCGAGGGGGGCGACGCGAAGGCAGCCCGGTGGCTCGGGCTCTTGCGCAGTGCCTTCGTCGTGGTCGCCGTGCTGCCGGTCCTCGTGTTCGGCGGCGGGCTCGAGTCGTTCGAGCTCACGTCCTACCTCGCGGCAACGCTGGTCGCGCTGATGCTCATCTGGCGGCTCTTCGCCTACGCGTCGCGGCCGTGGACCGGTGTCCTGAACCACCCCCCGGAGCAGCCCGTCGCGCCGTAACCTGTGCCGGAGGCTCGCCGACCGTCCGGCGCCGCCCATGGGGAAGACAGGGGAGACATCATGGCGAGCAGGGTCCGCTCCACCGCCACCTGGGGGGCCGTCCTCCTGGTGGCCGCGCTCGTGCCGCTGCTCGGGCCGGCAGCTCCCACCCAGGCGGCCGGCGGGTGCACCAGCGAGGTCGCGCCCCCGCCGTCGATACCCCCTGACTTCGGCTGCGACGACACGACCCCGCCCGACACCGAGATCACCGGCATGTCTCCCACACCGAACGCCGCAGGATGGACCCGACGCAACGAGATGGCCTTCACCTTCCACGAGGTCGTCGTGGACGGGGATACGGGTCCCTGGTCCTTCATGTGCAAGCTCACCGGGCCCGGGCAGGACGCGGGGTTCCAGCCGTGCACGAGCGGACAGAAGTACACCGCGCTGGCTGACGCCTCCGCGACTCCCTATGTCTTCTCCGTCTACGCGGTCGACACGTCGGACAGCGGCATCACGTACGCCGGGAACCCACTCATCACGACGGACGACGAGGATCCCGCGAAGCCTGACGACGACTCTGCCTCGCCGGCGACGGCCACGTGGAAGCAGGACACCGTGGTGCCCAACGCGTTCATCTTCGGCGGTCCCTCGGACGGCAGCGGGTCCCCCGTCACCACGCAGCCGCAGGTCACCTACGCGATCGACGCCAGCGAGGGCGGCGTCACGTACCGCTGCCAGCTGGACGGTCGCGACGTCCCCTGCGACCGGGGCGACATCACGCTGCGGAACCTCACCGGCGGCAACCGGGTCTTCGCCGTCAAGGTCACCGACGCGGCCGGCAACGAGGACAACTCCGCGGCGACCGAGCAGTTCACGGTCCCCTACGACCTGCGCTCGGCCAAGGGCTGGAAGCGGGTGGACCTGAAGGGTGCCTTCGCCGACCAGGTGCTCCAGACGACCACCAAGGGCGCCCGGATCAGGTTCAAGGCCCACAACGTCCGGGAGGTGCGTTTCCTCGCCCCGGCCGGCACGGGCCTCGGCAAGCTCCGGGTCCAGCTCGGCGACGGCGCCTGGCACACCTACAACCTGGCCAAGGGCAAGACCACGGCGTCGCGCTCCTACCGCGTCCCGAACTCGACGCTCTTCTCCGGCACCGTCACCGTCGAGGCGCTCAGCGCCGGCAAACCGGTCCGCATCGACGCCCTGGTGTTCCCACCGGGCTGAGCCGGCAGGCACCCACGGACGACCCGAGGGCCGCACCTCCCTGACGGGAGGTGCGGCCCTCGGGCGTCCGGTCGGGGCCGGGGTGTGCTGGTGCGGTCAGGCCGGGATGACGTTGAGGGCCACCGTGGCGGACACCTCGTCGGTCAGCTTGACCGAGACCTCGTGGGACCCGAGCGACTTGATCGGGTTCTTCACGACGATCGTGCGCTTGTCGACCTGCTCGCCCGAGGCGT
>JAOPYB010000015.1 GCA_025964835.1 Nocardioides sp.
CGATCAGCGGCATCTCGACCTCCCTGGTCGACCTCGTGATCGGCTACAAGCTGTTCAGCGTCCCGGCGGCCTTCTACTACGGGCTCGTGCTCTGCTTCGTGCTCTGGTACCTGCTCCAGCACACCGCACTGGGCATGCGGATGCTCTTCGTCGGCCGGGGACGCGACGTCGCCCGGCTGAGCGGCATCAAGGTGGGGCGCGTCCGCATGGGCGCCCTGGTGGGCTCCGCCGGCCTGGCCGGAGTGGCCGGCACGCTGTACGCCGGCACCACCGGTTCCGCGGACCCCAGCTCGGGCACCTCGTTCCTGCTGCCCGCCTTCGCCGCGGTCTTCCTCGGCGCGACCACCGTGATCCCCGGCCGCTTCAATGCCTGGGGCGCGTTCATCGCCGTCTACTTCCTCGCCACCGGCATCACCGGGCTCCAGCTCCTCGGAGCCGAGAGCTTCGTGCAGCAGCTGTTCTACGGCGGCGCGCTCGTCATCGCCGTCTCCCTGGCCCAGCTGGCCCGGCGACGCGAGGCGCGCAGTGGGGGCACCGCCTCCTGATGCCGGCTGCGACGATGCCGGTGGCGGACTGTCACAACGACCTCCTGCTCGGTGTCCTCCACCAGCGCGAGCGCGGGCTGACCGACCCGTTCGGGGACTTCTGGCTGCCTCAGCTGCGGGCCGGCGGCGTGGTCCTCCAGGTGCTTCCGGTGTTCACCGAGGAGCAGCACGTGGGGGAGGGGGCGCTGCGGCGGAGCCTGCAGGTGCTCGAGGAGGCCCGCCGGCTGGCCGACGTACACGCCGCCGACGTGGTGATCTGCGAGCGCGGCGACCAGATCCGGCCAGCAATCCAGAGCGGGCGCATCGCGCTGGTCCTCGCCCTCGAGGGATGCGAGCCAGTCGGCCACTCCCTCGAGCTGCTGGACACGTTTCACCGCCTCGGCGTACGCATCGCGTCGATGACCTGGAACCGCCGCACGATGATGGCCGACGGGGTCGGTGAGCAGGATGCCGGCGGCCGCCTGACGTCGCTCGGCCTCGAGGCGGTGGCCGAGATGGAGCGCCTCGGCATGCTCGTCGACGTCAGCCACCTCTCCGAGACCGGCTTCTGGCACCTGGCGTCGGTCGCCACGAAGGCCTTCGTCGCCAGCCACTCCTCCTGCCGGGCCCTCCAGCCGCACCCGCGCAACCTGACCGACGACCAGATCCGAGCGGTGGGCAACAGCGGCGGCTTCGTGGCCATCAACGGCTTCGGGCCGTTCCTGTCCGACGCGGCCACGGTCGACTCGTTCCTGGCCCACGTCCGGCACGCGGTCTCGCTGGTGGGTGCTGAGCGGGTCGCGCTCGGCCTGGACTTCATGCGCGACCTCGTCGACGCCGTGGACCCCGTGCTCGGCGGTGCGCTGGTCGACCCGGACGAGCTGCCCTGGGTCGCGGGCCTCGAGCGGCCCGCGGACCTGGCGGCGCTCGCGGCGCGGCTCGAGGATGCGTTGGGGCCCGAGGCGGGCCGCCGGGTCTGTGCCGACACGGTCATCGACACCCTCGCGGACCACGTGCCCTCCGCGCTCCGCTGACCGAGGTGGCGCGCGACGAAGGCCACCCAGACCGTCAATGTCACAGCGCCACCGTCCCCCCGCGGCCCCGCGGGACGTCATACGGACTGAGGGCTATCACCACCGGTTCGTATGACGTCCCGGGCGCCGATTGTGCCTGCCGACGCCGTGTGTTCGGACCAGTGAAGGCCCCGCGCAGCCCGTTCTGCTTGGCGTTCGTGCCTCAGCTCGAGGGGACGTCCGCGAACGTGTCGGGGCGGTGCACCCAGCGGAAGTGGTCGCTGGGCCAGAGGAGCACGAAGACCTTGCCGACGACGTCGTCGGTGGGGATGTACGGCGAGTCGGTGCAGTCCTCGGCGCCGTCGCACATGTGCACGCTGGAGTCGGCGGAGTGGGAGCGGTTGTCGCCCATCACGAAGATCGAACCGTCGGGGACGGGGCCGGCGGTCCAGTCGCAGCCCCGGATCATCGGGCCGTAGCACTTGGCGCCGTCGAGGCGGGCGTAGGCCTTCTCGTTCAGGGGGGTGCCGTTGACCATCATCCGGCCCTGGTCGTCGCAGCACTTGATGGTGTCGCCGGCGACCCCGATGACGCGCTTCACCAGGTGCCCGCCGGAGGGGTAGAGCCCGACCTTGGCCAGCAGTTTCGTGACGCCGCCCGTGGGACCGGCGGACTCCTCGGGGCTGAGCCAGCCGCCCGGGTCCTTGAACACCACGACGTCGCCGCGCTGGGGCGAGCCGCCGAACCAGTAGGACACCTTCTGCACGAGGATCCGGTCGTTCTTGACCAGGCCGGGCTCCTTCGACGCCGACGGGATGTAGAAGGCCTGCACGAAGAGCGCCTTGATGACCGTCGCGAGCACCAGTGCGATGACGAGCAGCAGGATCGTCTCCTGCCAGACGGGCAGGTGCTTGCGCTTCGCAGGCGTGGCCGGGGCGTCCGCGTCCTTGTGGAGGACGGTCGGATGGTCAGCGTCCTCGGGAGTCACCCGGCGAGTATACGAGCGGAGATCAGATGGCCCGGACCGAGTTGTTGCGGGCGTCGTGGGTGAGCTCCACCAGCCCGAGCTGTTCGAGAAGCGGGGGGAGGTACATCCCGAACCGGCCGCGGTAGCCCCGTGCGGAGCCCGTACCAGCCGACCACCGGGTTGTCCTCGGCCCGCCCGAACGCCTCGACGGTCCCGTCGGCGGCGTCCTTCTTCTCGTCGGCCGCGCCGAGCGGCACCCAGTCGCCCCGGTCGCGCAGCCAGGCGTGCAGGTCCTCGATCGCGCGGGCGTCGTACTTGAGCGTCGTCGACCCGACCTGGCAGACGAGCTCGTCGCCGTCGCGGTACATCGTGTACGCCGAGCTGCCGGGCGCGGTCGTGAGCTGCCAGGGATCGTCCTTCGTGCCATCGGCGATGAGAGCAGTGTGACTCGGGGCACGGCACGCGCGCGAACTTTTCCCGGCTCGGCGACATCGGACTCAACAAGCAACCGTTCGAGCAAGGGGAAAAGTCATGCACCAGTCACGAGTCCTGCTGTCCGCCGCCGTCGCGGCGGCCCTGGGAGCCACCCTCCTGACCTCCGGGTCGGGTGCCGCGGCCGTGGGGCACGCGCCCCGCCAGGCGGCTCACAAGCAGGCGGCCAAGCCCTACGTGGTCACCGCGAAGGCCGACAGGACCGAGCTGGTGCTGGGCCAGAAGGTCACGATCACCGGCAAGGTGACGCCCGCCGCGGCCGGCAAGACCGTCGTCCTCCAGCAGAAGATCGGCGACAAGCCTTGGAAGGACTCGGGGACCGCCACCATCAAGAAGAGCGGGAAGTACCAGGTCTCCGACAAGCCGACCACGATGAACGCGCGCAAGTACCGCGTCGTGAAGGCCGCGAGCGACAAGCACCGCAAGGGCGTCAGCAAGTCCGTCGCCGTCGGCGTCTACCAGTGGCACGACGTCTACGACCTGGCCATCCGGGCCAACCAGGCCATGTACCGCGTCACCACGCTGGACATCGACACCGTCGAGTTCCCCAAGTCGCTCGAGGGCTACGTCTACGACGACACCGACCCGACCGGCTTCATCGACTACAACCTCGAGCGCAACTGCACGACGCTGAAGGCGACGTACGGCATGTCCGACGAGGCCGACACCGGCTCCTCGGCCAAGATCGACGTCGTCGGCGACGGGACGC
>JAOPYB010000029.1 GCA_025964835.1 Nocardioides sp.
ACTGCCGGACCATGCCGAGCGACTCGTTGTTGATGATCGCGACCTTGATCGGGATGTCGTTGATCGCGCAGGTGGCGAGCTCCTGGTTGGTCATCTGGAAGCAGCCGTCGCCGTCGATCGACCAGACGACCTTGTCCGGGCAACCGACCTTGGCGCCCATCGCGGCCGGGACCGAGAAGCCCATCGTGCCGAGGCCGCCGGAGTTGATCCAGGTGTTGGGGTGCTCGTAGCCGACGAATTGAGCAGCCCACATCTGGTGCTGGCCGACGCCGGAGGTGTAGATCGCCTCGGGACCGGCGATGGAGCCGAGCCGCTCGATGACGTACTGCGGGCTGAGGCTGCCGTCGGACGGCTGGTCATAGCCGAGCGGGTAGCGCTTCTTGATGCCGGCCAGGAACTCGACCCACGCCTCGTAGTCACCGCAGTGGCCGGCGTCGGCCTCGCCCTTGAGGGCCACGACCAGGTCGCTGATCACCTCGCGGCAGTCCCCCACGATCGGCACGTCCGCGACCCGGTTCTTGCCGATCTCGGCCGGGTCGATGTCGGCGTGGATGACCTTGGCGCCAGGGGCGAAGGAGTCGAGGTTGCCGGTCACCCGGTCGTCGAAGCGGGCCCCCAGGCTGATGATGAGGTCGCTGCGCTGCAGGCCGGCAACGGCGGCCACGGTGCCGTGCATGCCGGGCATGCCGAGGTGCTGCGGGTGGCTGTCGGGGAACGCCCCGCGGGCCATCAGCGTCGTGACCACGGGCATGCCGGTCAGCTCGGCCAGCACCCGCAGCTCGCGGGACGCACCGGCGCGGATCGTGCCGCCGCCGACGTAGAGGACCGGCCGGCGCGCCTCGAGGATCAGCTTCGCGGCTTCGCGGATCTGCTTGGAGTGCGGCTTGGTCACGGGCCGGTAGCCGGGCAGGTTGAGCTCGGTGGGCCAGGCGAAGGTGGTCATCGCCTGGAGCGCGGACTTGGCGACGTCGACCAGGACCGGGCCCGGGCGGCCGGTCGAGGCGATGTAGAACGCCTCCGCCACCGTGCGCGGGATGTCGTCGGGGTTGGTGACCAGGAAGTTGTGCTTGGTGATCGGCATCGTGATGCCGCGGATGTCCGCCTCCTGGAAGGCGTCGGTGCCGATCGAGGCGGCGCCGACCTGGCCGGTGATGGCCACCAGCGGCACGGAGTCCATGTGCGCGTCCGCCAGCGGCGTCACGAGGTTCGTCGCGCCGGGGCCGGACGTGGCCATGCAGACGCCGACCTTGCCGGTGGCGGCGGCGTACCCCTGGGCCGCGTGGCCCGCGCCCTGCTCGTGGCGCACGAGGATGTGCCGGATCGTCGAGTCCATGAGGGGGTCGTACGCCGGGAGGATCGCGCCGCCCGGGATGCCGAAGATGTTCTCGGCGCCCGCCGCCTCCAGCGACTTGATCAGGCTCTGTGCGCCCGTGATCTGCTCGCTCATCCGTGTGCTTCCTGTCCGTCCTGCGGTTGGCCGTGCCCATAAAAAAGCCCCTCGGCCCGGGGGCAACGAGGGGAGACGCGAGCGCTGGTTCGGTGCTGTGAACTCAGCTCACGCGTCGCGTGCATACAAGAAGAATCTCGCGCATGGCCCCCACGCTAGCCGCCGGTCGTCCGGTCCGTCATCCGAGTGTGCCAGGCATCCCAGCATCTGGACTTTCGATCCAGCACGTGGACAGGGACCCGACACGAAAACCCGCGCCCGCCAAAACCCCCAACCGGACGGTTTCCCACCTAAAGTGCCTCCGACCCCAGGACGCGTCGTGCGCCCGTTCGGTCACACCGCAGGGCCGACCAGGCCCTCACTCCCTTTCGAAAGGGGATCTCGGATGAACCGATCCCGCTCCGTCTGGTGGTCTGCTCTGACCGCCCTGGCCCTGGCCGCCTCCACCACGGCCGCCACCGCCGGCCCGTCCCTCGCCTCCGCACCGGACCACCGTCCGGCCGCGAAGGCTCCTGTCGCCCAGCTCGGGAAGCTCAGTCCCGCTGCCAAGGCCTTCACGAATCCGCTCACCGCGGCCAACGGCCGTCAGTCCGTCTTCGTCCAGCTCGCCGGTCCCGGCGCCGCCGACGTGGCGAGCCGTGGCGGTTCGGCGAGCAGCGTCGCCGCCCGGCGCGCGCAGGTCGCGCGCACCGCGGAGGAGGTGCTCGGCGAGGCCCGCAAGGGCGACTCGTCGGCCACCCGCATCTTCACGGTGTCCAACGCCCTGCCCGGTCTCGGGCTGCGGACGAACGCCGCCGGCGTCCGGGCCGTGCTCGGCAGCTCGGCCGTCGTCAAGGTCTCCCGGATCGCCCCGCAGCAGCCCTCGAACTCCAACGTCGCGTCCCTCGTGAAGGCCGCCGACACGTGGAAGTTCGCCGGCAACACCGGCAAGGGCGTCACGATCGGCGTCATCGACACCGGTCTCGACTACACGCACGCCGACTTCGGCGGCGTGGGCACCAGCGCGGCGTACGACGACGCGCTCGCCCACGACACCGAGCCGGGCTGGCGCAGCTCGCTGCCCGCCCTGGGGAAGGCCAAGATCACCGGTGGCCACGACTTCGTCGGCGACGACTACAACGCCGACCCGGCCTCGGCCGGCTACCAGCCGGTCCCGACCCCGGACACCAACCCCCTCGACTGCAACGAGCACGGCACCCACGTCTCGGGCACC
>JAOPYB010000094.1 GCA_025964835.1 Nocardioides sp.
TCCGGGTGGCGGAATTGGCAGACGCGCTAGCTTGAGGTGCTAGTGACCTTTAACGGTTGTGGGGGTTCAAGTCCCCCCTCGGACACTGGAAAGGCCCCGGCTCCACGGGGCCTTTTCTTCATTTCGGGCTGTTCTGGCGCGGCGGATCTTGATTGATTCCAGTTTGTGCGCAAGACTCCGAACGTGCCCGGACCACAGGACGTCGCCACCGTGCTGCGAACGGCTGCGCTGAGGGTGACCCGCCCGCGGATGGCGGTGCTGACGGCCGTGCACGACCACCCGCACGCGGACACGGACTCCCTCATCGGGTACGTCCGATCGGAGCTCGGCGAGGTCTCCCACCAGGCCGTCTACGACGTGCTGCGCGCGCTGACGTCCGCGGGCCTGGTAAGGCGCATCCAGCCCTCGGGCTCCCCGGCGCGCTACGAAGCCCGGGTCGGCGACAACCACCACCACGTCGTCTGCCGCTCGTGCGGCGAGATCGCCGATGTCGACTGCGCGGTCGAGAGCACGCCCTGCCTGACCGCGTCCGACGACCACGGCTTCCGGATCGACGAGGCCGAAGTCACCTACTGGGGCCTGTGCCCCGGGTGTCGCAGCACCACCACCAGCTGACAGTGCAACAAGCCCACCAAGGAGAAGGACCGACGTGACTGAACACGGCAGCGAAAGCGAGAACCCGGCCATCGATTCCCCCGAGCCGGTTGCGGGACGTCCACGGACCAACCAGGACTGGTGGCCCAACCAGCTGAACCTGCAGGTGCTGCACCAGCACTCCGAGCGGTCCAACCCGATGGCGCCGGACTTCGACTACGCCGCGGAGTTCGCGAAGCTCGACGTCGACGCGCTCAAGCAGGACATCACGGACGTGATGACGAGCTCGCAGGACTGGTGGCCCGCCGACTACGGCCACTACGGTCCACTGTTCATCCGGATGAGCTGGCACGCCGCCGGCACCTACCGGATCGAGGACGGCCGGGGCGGTGCCGGCGACGGCTCCCAGCGCTTCGCCCCCCTCAACAGCTGGCCCGACAACGCGAACCTGGACAAGGCCCGCCGGCTGCTGTGGCCGGTCAAGCAGAAGTACGGCCGGAAGATCTCCTGGGCCGACCTGCTCGTGCTCGCCGGCAACGTGGCCCTGGAGTCGATGGGCTTCGAGACCTTCGGCTTCGGGTTCGGCCGCCCGGACATCTGGGAGCCCGAGGAGATCTTCTGGGGTCCCGAGGACACCTGGCTCGGCGACGAGCGCTACAGCGGTGACCGCGAGCTGTCCGGCCCCGTCGGTGCCGTGCAGATGGGTCTCATCTACGTGAACCCCGAGGGCCCCAACGGCAAGCCCGACCCGCTGGCGTCCGCCCGGGACATCCGCGAGACCTTCCGGCGGATGGCGATGAACGACTACGAGACCGTCGCGCTGATCGCCGGCGGTCACACCTTCGGCAAGACCCACGGCGCCGGCGACGCCGACCTGGTCGGCCCGGAGCCCGAGGGCTGCCCGGTCGACCACCAGGGCCTGGGCTGGAAGAGCTCCTACGGCAGCGGCAAGGCCGGCGACACGATCACCTCGGGTCTAGAGGTCACCTGGACCTACCACCCGACCCGCTGGGACAACGAGTTCTTCGAGATCCTCTACGCCTACGACTGGGAGCTGGAGGAGTCCCCGGCCGGCGCCAAGCAGTGGAAGCCGAAGGACGGCGGGGGCGCCGACACGGTGCCCGGCTCGCACGAGGGGGTCCCGCGCCGTGCGCCGCGGATGCTGACCTCCGACCTCGCGCTGCGGGTCGACCCGGAGTACGACAAGGTCTCGCGCCGGTTCAAGGAGGACCCCGAGGAGTTCCGTCTCGCGTTCGCCAAGGCCTGGTACAAGCTGCTGCACCGCGACATGGGCCCGGTCTCGCGCTTCCTCGGCCCCTGGGTCGCGGAGCCGCAGCTGTGGCAGGACCCCGTGCCGGCGGTCGACCACGGCCTGATCGGCGACGAGGACGTCGCCGTCCTCAAGGCCAAGCTCCTCGACTCCGGCCTGTCGGTCTCCCGACTGGCCACGACCGCCTGGGCGTCCGCGGCCAGCTTCCGCGACACCGACAAGCGGGGCGGCGCCAACGGCGCCCGGATCCGCCTCGAGCCGATGAAGGACTGGGCGGTCAACGAGCCCGCCGAGCTCGCGACCGCGCTGGACACGCTCGGGCGCATCCGCGACGAGTTCAACGCCTCCCGATCCGGCGACACGTCGGTCTCGCTGGCCGACCTGATCGTCCTGGGCGGTTGCGCCGCGGTCGAGCAGGCGGCGAGGAGCGCCGGTGTCGACGTCACGGTGCCGTTCACGCCGGGGCGGACCGACGCCTCGCAGGAGCAGACCGACGTCGAGTCGTTCGCCGTGCTCGAGCCGAGGGCCGACGGCTTCCGCAACTACCTGCGGGCCGGCGAGAAGCTGCAGCCGGAGACCCTGCTGCTGGACCGGGCCAACCTGCTGCGGCTCACCGCACCGGAGATGACCGTGCTCGTCGGCGGGATGCGCGCCCTCGGGGCGAACGCCGGTCAGTCGCAGCACGGCATCTTCACCGACCGTCCCGGGACGCTCACGAACGACTTCTTCGTGAACCTGCTCGACATGGCCACGGAGTGGAAGCCGTCGGAGGCTGCGGAGAACGTGTACGACGGTCGCGACCGCGCCACCGGCGACCTCAGGTGGACGGCAACGGCCGCCGACCTGGTCTTCGGCTCGAACTCCCAGCTCCGCGGCATCGCCGAGGTCTACGGCGCGGCCGACGGGCAGGAGAAGCTCGTGAGGGACTTCGTGGCCGCGTGGACCAAGGTCATGAACCTGGACCGGTTCGACCTCGCCTGAGAGCGCTCAGCCCGACGGGAGCTCGAAGGAACGGACCCGGCCGCCGGTGGCCGGGTCCCAGGACAGCACGCCCTGGCTGCCGCTGACGGTGTAGACGACGCTGCCGTCGGGAGCCCACAGCACGCTGCGGGGTGGTTCATCCTGCCCCGTGAGGCGCTGGACCTCCTCGCCCGCGACCGGCCACAGCAGCACGGCGTCGTCGTCCGACTGGGTCACGGCGAGCGTGCTCCCGTCGGGCGAGAACGCGAGAAGGTAGGCCTGCACGGCGCCGGGGAAGGAGCCCGCCGGCTGCAGGCTGTCCGCGTCCCACAGGCGCACGGTGGCGGCTGCGCCGGTGTCGCGGGTGGCGGTGGCGAGGAGGCGCCCGTCGGGGCTGAACGCCACCGCGCCCTGTGGCACCTCGCCAACGGTGCCGACGCGGTCGCCCGACGTGACGTCCCAGAGCTCCACCGGGGCGTCCGGCCCGGCCACCGCGAGCCGCTCGCCGTCACTGCTGAAGGCGAGCTGGTCGGGAGCCTCGCTGGCGGTCCGGAGCTCGTCGAGCAGGGTGCCGTCCTCGACCGACCACAGCCGCAGGCTGCCGTCGTGCCCGGCGCTGGCGAGCACCGAGCCCCCCGGGCCGAACGCCAGTGTCGTGATGCCCTGGTCGGGGTCCTCGTTGGGCTCCCCCGCCGGATGGCCGTCCAGGGTGCGCACGACGTGGCCGTCGCCCGCGGCGAGCAGGACGATCTTGTCCCGGCTGCCGTCGCGTTCGTCCGTCGCGAGCAGGTCGCCGGAGGGACTCCAGGCCACCGCCGTGCCGCCGGCGTACGTCGAGCGCAGGGACCCGTCACCGGTGTCCCACAGGCAGAGGTCGTCGAGGCAGCCCGCGACCAGGGAGCCGCCGTCGGGACTGAGGGCCGCGGCGTCGGCCCGCACCACCTGGCCCGGCACCCGGTCGACGTCACCGCCCGAGACCGGACCCGAGGAGCCGGACCCAGGGCTCGAGGCGTCGTCGGCGCACCCGGCGCCCGCCAGTCCTGTCGCCAGGGCGACCGCGAGGCCGGCGAGGCGTGCGGCCGCTCGGCGCTGGGTCATCGGCGGTCCGCGCGCAGCAGCCCGATGTCGAACCAGGCCTCGCTGCCGTCGCGGCAGCGGTGCTGGTCGAGCTCGCGGCCCGCGCGCGTGACCAGGAGCTGTTCGCGGGAGGTGCGGCCCTGCGCGCGCAGGACGTCGTACTCGTCGCTGATGCGCAGCACGCTCCACGGTCGGTCCGCGCTGCCGTCGCCGGTCTCGAGGATCGAGCTCAGCGCGAGCCGCGACGTGCGGCGCTCCCGGTCCGCCCGCACGTCGTCCCCGAGCGCCTCGAAGGCCGCGCCGAGGACTGCGTGCGCCGAGGGGCTGAAGAAGGCGCCGGGCATCAGGTCGCGCAGCAGCTCGACGACCTCGGCGTGCGCACCGCGCGCCAGCAGCGGGGCCGTCTGCGCCAGGACGTCGAGGTCGGCGCGGTAGGTGCGGGACCGCCGGACCGCCAGCCGCAGGTCCTGCAGGGAGGCCGGGTCCCGCGTGCTCGCGTACGCCGTGGCGAGCTCCGCCACGCTGACCGGCTCGGTGGGCTGCACGGTCGTCATCGTGCCCCCTCCCGCTCGCGGTCGAGGTCGTCCGGGTCGAGGTCCTCGAGGTACTGCTCCCCGCTGTCGCGCGCATCCGCCTCGACCGGCTGGTCGTGGTAGGCGTCGAAGTCGTCCTCGGGGCTGTGGTAGTCGTCGAAGTTGTCCTTCCAGTCCTGCACGTCGTCCGCGGTGACGCCCGGGGGCGGGTGGAAGGGATCGTCCTTGATGCCGGCGTCGATGAGTGCCTGATCGATCACCCCGGGGTTGGCGTCGCGGATCATCTCGTGCTGCGCGGCGTGGCGGACCTCGTGCGCCATCGTGTTGATCAGGTCGGGATCCGCGAGCTCGTTGGAGTCGAGGTGGAGTCCCTTGTCGTCCTCCGACCAGTAGCCGTGGTAGTCCAGGGACGGGTCGTCGTCCCCGCCCTTGCCGTCGCGGTCCTCGAGGTCCTCGATGATGACGTCGAAGTCGTCCACGCCGTACTTGTCCGCGAGTTCCCGGGCCATGTGCTCCAGGTCCGCGCGCCTCTCGTCGTCCGACATCGTCGACCAGTCACGCTCGACCTCCGGGTCGACGACTCCGTGTGGACCGGCATCGTTGAAGGCGTCGTCCGGCCGGGCCTGGACGAGCGAGCTGTCGACCTCGTAGGCCTTGTCCAGGACGCTCTCTATCCGCGCGACCAGCGCATCTCGCTCGACCACGCGTCTCTGGCTGTAGGCGTCCGCGGCGCGGGGTGAGTCGAAGGTGCGGGACCCGGCGACGTCGGTGACACTGCCGTCGGTGCCGATCTCGAACTCCTGGGCCCTGGCGTCGTGCTCGACCTCGACCACCACCTCGTGGATGCCGGAGACCCTCCCCTCGGCGGCGAACATCGCCGTGGCGAAGGCGCGCGCGCCGGCCACGTGGGTGTCCATGGTCTCGACCAGACGGCGCTGCCGGGCGCGCGCGAAGACAGAGGCCAGCCCCAGCCACGAGCCGGGCACCACCCGGGCCCGGACCTCGTCGGCTGCCCGCTCGAGCTTGCTGACGTCTGAGCGCAGCTGCTCACCGGCCGCCCCGACAGCCTCGCCCCGCCACTGCTTGACATCGCCCCAGGTCGTCATCGTGGGCCCAGCCCGCCGACCAGCCCGTGCATGGCGCTGCCGGCCTGGCCGTCGACCCTCGCGCCGTCGACCGCCAGGTCGTCGATGGCGTGCGACAACGAGTCGACCTCCTCGGACCACCCGGACACACCGGCCTCCCACGCCGAGCCGAGCTCGGGGACCGTCTCGGCCGTGGTGCTGCCGGGCAGCGCGGCGGCCAGGGCGGAGAGGGCGTCGGACCCGTCGGACCCGCGGGCGGCGGCCGCGGCGGAGTCGGCCGCGGCGCTGGCCGCGTGCATGTCCGCGGGGTTGAGCGCGAACTCCGACATGCCCGGTCGTCTACCCGGTGGGGGTGGGTGGCAAACCCGGCGCGGAGTGGCACCCTCGACGCATGAGACGCATCCTCGCCGCCACCCTGCTGCTCGCCGCCGGCGCCTGGGCGGGCCCCGCGGTGGCTGGGGACACGATCGAGGGCACGGACGGCCCCGACGTGTTGGTCGGGACCGCGCAGCGTGACTACCTCCAGGGCCACGGCGGCGACGACGAGGTCCGCGGCCGCGCCGGCCGCGACCTGCTCCACGGCAACGGTGGCGACGACGTGCTGGTCGGCGGCGTCCAGTCCGACGAGCTGTACGGCATGCCCGGCACGGACATCCTGCGCGGCGGCCGGGGAGACGACACGCTTGTCGGGGGTCTCGGGCGAGACACCGCCGTCGGCGGTCCCGGCAGGGACTACCTCGGGGACTTCGTCGGCGGCGACACGCTGCGCGGCGGCGCGGGTCACGACTTCGCCGTGGTCGACGAGCGCTACCCAGGTCGCACGGGGCGCACCGATGTCCGGCTCGGGGCCGGTGACGACGAGGTCCTGATCTTCCCCGACGGCGCTCCTGACCTCGTCAGGTGCGGTCCCGGCGGGGGCGACGTGGCCTGGTGGATCAACGACGTGGACCCGACCGACGTGCTGGTCGGGTGCGAGACCTACGAGGAGTACCAGGGCTACTAGCCTGAGCGCGTGCAGGAATCCTTCCGCGTCGGCTTCGTGACCGGCGCGACCCCCGACAAGTGGGCCCGGGTCTGGCGGGAGCGGCACCCCCGCCAGCCGCTGGATCTGGTGCCGGTCACCCAGGCGGAGCAGGAGGAAGGCCTCCGCGGCGGCGACCTTTCCATGTGCCTGGTCCGGCTGCCGGTCGACCGCGAGGGCCTGCACTGCATCCCGCTGTACGACGAGGTCCCGGTCGCCGTCGTGGGGGCCGAGCATGTGGCGACCGTGATGGACGAGCTGAC
>JAOPYB010000226.1 GCA_025964835.1 Nocardioides sp.
GACGCCGTGGCCGTCGCGCAGCAGACCGCCATCATCAACCAGACGATCGACGGCGACGTGTCGGCCGACGCGGGTCAGAACTCCACGGTCAGCAACCCGTAGTCCCGGTGACGATCCCCTCCACGCCGGACGGACGCGGCGGCGCCTCGGCGCCGCCGCGTTCCGCCGTCCCCTCCCCCGACGTCCCCGTCCGCGCCGAGGGCCTCCAGCTGATCGGCGAGATGCCGGGATCCGGCTACCGCACGCCCCCGGCCCTGGTGCGCCGCGGCGACGGTCAGATGATCCAGCTGACACCGCTGCTCTACCTGGTGCTCGACGCCGTGGACGGGCGACGCACCCACGAGGAGATCGCCGAGCAGGTGAGCCAGCGCTTCGGTCGCCTGGTCTCGGCCGAGAACGTCGAGACCCTGGTCGACGGCAAGCTGCGCCCGCTCGGGGTGCTGCTCAAGGGCGACGGCTCCGAGCCCGAGCTCAAGAAGGCCAACCCCCTGCTCGGGCTCCGCCACCGCATCACCGTGACCGACCCGGTCAAGACCCAGCGGCTGACCGATCCGTTCGCGCGGCTCTTCAACCCACTGCTGGTCACGGCCGTCACGGCCGTGTTCCTCTACGTCAGCTGGTGGCTGCTGCTCGACAAGGGCCTCGCATCGGCGACGCACGAGGCCTTCCACAAGCCCGGCCTGCTGCTGCTGATCTTCGTGGTCACGGTGCTCTCGGCGGGCTTCCACGAGTTCGGCCACGCCGCCGCGGCGCGACGCGGGGGCTCGACACCCGGTGCGATGGGCGCCGGGTTGTACCTCTTCTGGCCGGCGTTCTACACCGACGTCACCGACTCCTACCGGCTCGGCCGGGCCGGGCGGCTGCGGACCGACCTGGGTGGCCTCTACTTCAACGCGATCGTCGCCGTGGGCATCGTCGGTGCCTGGCTCCTGAGTGGGTACGACGCGCTGCTGCTCGTCGTCGCGACCCAGATCCTGCAGATCCTGCGCCAGCTGACACCGATCATCCGGTTCGACGGCTACCACGTGCTGGCCGACCTCACCGGCGTCCCCGACCTCTATCACCGGATCAAGCCCACCCTGCTGGGCCTGCTGCCCTGGCGCTGGCACGACCCCGAGGTCACCGTGCTCAAGCCGTGGGCCCGCGCCGTCGTGACGATCTGGGTGCTGCTCGTCGTCCCGATGCTGGCGTTCTCGCTGCTGACCATGGTGCTGACCCTGCCGCGGATGCTCGCGACCGCGTGGGTGACCCTGCTCGAGCAGAAGGCCGCGATGACTGCCGCCTTCGGCGACGGGGACGTCGTCTCCGCCCTCGCGCGGCTGGTGGCGATCCTGTGCCTGGTGCTGCCGATCGCCGGCGTCGCGTACATCCTGACCCGCCTCGTCCGTAGCACCGTCACGTCCGTGCTGACGCGCACCCAGGGAGCGCCCGTGCGCCGCGGGGTCGCGGGACTGCTGGCGCTCGCACTGGTCGCTGGCCTCGGCTGGGCGTGGTGGCCCAAGGGCGACACCTACCGCCCGATCGCCGCCTACGAGCGCGGGACGCTCGCGGACGCCATCCCGCTGGCCCGGCCCGCCGCGGCCTACACCGACGGCCTCACCGAGGGCGCGCAGGGCACCATCACGACGGCGTGGCCGGCGGGCAGCGCGGTGCCGACCCGGGACAAGCCCGGACTGGCACTCGTGATGGTCCCGCACCCGACCACTGCAGAGCCGGCGGAGACGTCACCCACCACCGTCCCGAGCGACACGCCCACCGGGCCGCCCAGCACCACCCCCAGCGCCTCCGCCAGCGCCTCCCCCAGCGCCTCCCCCAGCGCCTCCGCGACCGAAGCCGGCACGACGCCGCCCAGCGCGTCTCCCAGCCCGGTGCCCACCGATGCCGGAAGCGCCCCGGCCAGTGCCGCCCCCGTGGACGGCGAGACGCAGCCCAGCAGCCCACCCGCCGACGGCACCACCGACCCGGCCACGACGACCCCGACGGGGGAGCCGGGGTCCTGGGTCTTCCCGTTCGACCAGCCGCTGCCGCCCGAGCAGGGCGACACCCAGGCGCTGGCCGTCAACACCACGGACGACACGGTCAGCTACGACCTCGCCTTCGCTCTGGTGTGGGCCGACGGGGACCAGGTCACCAACACCAACGAGGCCTACGCGCTCGCGAGCTGCACCGGCTGCGCAGCCGTTGCGGTCAGCTTCCAGGTGGTGCTGGTGATGGGCGACGCCAATGTCGTCGTACCGCAGAACCTGGCCGTCTCGGCGACGTACAACTGTGTCGAGTGCCTCACGTACGCACTGGCCAGCCAGCTCGTGATCACGCTGGACGGCCCGCTCAGCGACGACAGCATGGCCGAGCTGCAGGCACTGTGGGAGGACATCGCCCAGTTCGCGCAGAACATCACCTCCGTGCCGCTCTCGGACCTCCAGCAGGCGCTGGCGGACTACCAGGACCAGATCGCCCAGATCATCCAGCAGGACGACAACGCACAGCCCGCGCCGACTGCCCCGTCGACGGATCCGAGCGAGAGTCCGAGCGGGTCGGTCTCCGACTCACCCTCGCCCACCGTGTCCCCGTCCGGGGCGACACCGACGGTCCCGCCGACGTCCTCCCCGACCGAGGCACCGTCCAGCAGCCCGTCCGGTTCGCCGTCCCCGTCGGCCTCGTCGTCGCCATCGTCGTCGCCGACCTCGACGGGCACGACGAGTCCGTCCAGCGCCAGTCCGTCGGCCACGGGGTCGGGGTCGCCCGGCGCCACCCCCTAGCCCCTCAGGCCGGGGCCACGCCTCCGAGCAGGGCCTCCGCCCGGGGCAGCACCCTCGCCCAGCGTTCGCCGTCCGGGACCAGCACGACGACCATCAGGGGTACGCCGCCCACGTCGGCCGCCAGCACCCGGACCCGCTGGCCGGGGGCGGCATCGAGGGCGATGCCCTGCCCGGCGCTGACGACCAGCTGGCCGGTGCCGCCGGTGATGTCGAGCCCGGTCGCGGGGATCGTGCCGATGTCTGCGCCGACCGCGCGGACCGTGCCCGTCGTGTGCTTCCGGACCGCCGCCAGCGCGGCGGCTGCGCTCGCCTGCGGCGGAGTGAGGACGACCACCGCGAGCAGGGGTGCGTCCCGGGTCGGGTCGGGCTGGCCCAGGTCGAAGCCGTCGGCTCCGCGGTGCACGCTCGTCCAGCCCTCGGGGACGTCGAGGAGCAGGGCGGGCTCGAAGCCCACCGGCGAGAGGTGGCTGCCCGCCTGCACCGCCAGGTCGCTCTTGCCGGTCGGCAGAGCTGCTGGACCCTGGGGGACGGAGCCGGAGTCGGAGCCGCTCGGTGCCGGGCCGCTCGCCGTCGAGGCGGACGACGGCGAGGACGGGCCGTCGCCACCGCCGCAAGCGCTCAGCAGGACCTGGAGCGCCACGGCGGCCACGAGGATCGGCCTCCTGGTCATCTTCGGACAGTAGCGGCGCACCCACCGCGGTGATTGACCCGTGACCAACCTGAGACCAAGGTGGACCTCCTACGACAGAAGGAGTCGTCATGGGTATCGGAGCCGGCATCGTCCTCATCGTCGTGGGGCTGATCCTCGTCACGGACGCGGTGAACCTGCCGCAGGCGGT
>JAOPYB010000163.1 GCA_025964835.1 Nocardioides sp.
GCGTCCATGTGCCAGAACGGCATCGGCCAGCGTGCCTCCGCCTCGTCGGTCCAGCCCTTGTCCCGCTCGGCGTAGCGCTGCAGGTAGGCCCGCTTGCTCGAGCACGGCACGATCACGACCGGGGCCCGCATCATGCCGCTCAGCCAGTCGTCGGGCTGCGCGAGCTGGCCGGGGTCGGTCGTGGCCGCCCACCATCGTCGTACGTCGTCGGGGTTGTCGAGCACCAGGAACGCCCAGCCCTGGCTGAAGCCCGCGCTGGGGGCGCGGGTCGCGTTGCGGATCGCGCGCTCCACGGTCGCCGGGTCCACGGGCGTGTCGGCGTAGTTGCGGATCATCCTGCGACGGCGGACGACGTCCTGGAACTCCATGGGGCCGATTATGGGTCCGGGCATGGCTGACGACTTCGAGCGGATGTGGTCCGACCTCGCCCCGGTGGGGCGCTCGGCCTCCTCGGGTGGCTACTTCCGCACGCCGTACGCCGCGGCCGAGACCGAGCTGCGGGGGTGGTTCGTCGAGCAGGCCCGCGCCCGGGGGCTGGTCGTCGAGGCCGACCAGGTGGGCAACGTGGTGGCGTGGTGGAACCCGTCGGCGGGGCCGTCGCGCCCCGGGGTCCTGACCGGGTCGCACCTGGACTCGGTGCTCGACGGTGGGGCGTACGACGGTCCGCTGGGCGTGGTGTCCGCGCTCGCCGCCGTCGACCTGCTGCGCGAGCGCGGGGTCGTGCCGTCGAAGCCGATCGGGGTCTCGGTGTTCGCGGAGGAGGAGGGCTCGCGCTTCGGGCTGGCCTGCCTGGGCTCCCGGCTCGCGTCGGGTGCGCTGACCTGGCGGGCGGCTCGGGAGCTGAGGGACCGGGACGGGGTGTTCCTGCCCGACGCGCTGGCCGGGGCGGGACTGTCGCCGACCGACGAGGAGGACAAGGCCTGGGGGCTGGCGGAGCGGGCCGAGACGTTCGTGGAGCTCCACGTCGAGCAGGGACGCGACCTGGTCGACCGCGGGGCCGCGGTCGGGGTGGCGAGCGAGATCTGGCCGCACGGGCGCTACCGGTTCGTCTTCACGGGGTCGGCGAACCATGCCGGGACGACCCGGATGGAGGACCGCCTCGACCCGATGCTGACCTACGCGGTGACCGCGCTCGCCGCGGACGAGCAGGCCCGGCGGACCGGGCAGCGGGCGACCTTCGGCCGGCTCGACGTCGCCCCCAACGGCACCAACGCGATCCCCGCGCGCGTGACGGCGTGGCTCGACGCGCGCTGCTCGACCGAGGAGGCGCTGGCATCCCTCGTGGAGGCGATCACGGTGGCCGGGACCGAGCGGGCCGGGCGCGACGGCACCGCGCTCCGGGTCACCGCCGAGTCGGTCTCCGCGTCCGTCGCCTTCGACCCGGTGCTGGCCGCCGCGATCGCCGCGGACCACGAGGGCGGTGACTGGCCGGTCATCCCGACCATGGCCGGGCACGACGCGGGGATCCTGTCCGCCGCGGGCATCCCCACCGCGATGCTCTTCGTCCGCAACCCGACCGGTGTCTCGCACTCGCCGGCCGAGTCGGCGTCGATGGCCGACTGCCTGGTCGGTGTCTCCGCGCTCTCCGACACGCTGGCCAGGCTCACCCGGTGACGGGGCCGTCGTCGTACGTCCTGGAGCGCGCGTGGGTCGACGGCACCGTCCACGACGACGTGCTGGTGACGATCGAGGACGGGGTCTTCACTTCGGTCACACCGATGGGGAGAAACTCTCGCCTGGACGACGAACCTTCGTCGTCCCTCCGCGAGTTTCATCGGCCGGCCGATGAAACTCCCCGGCTGGCCGGGCTGACCCTGCCCGGGCTGGCGAACTGCCACAGCCACGCGTTCCACCGGGCGCTGCGGGGGCGGACCCAGCGGGAGCGGGGGACGTTCTGGACGTGGCGCGAGCGGATGTACGCCGTCGCGGCGACCCTCGACCCGGACGCGTACTACGCGCTGGCCCGGGCGACGTACCGCGAGATGGCGGCCGCCGGGATCACCGCCGTCGGGGAGTTCCACTACCTGCACCACCAGCCGGACGGCACGCCGTACGACGACCCCAACGCGATGGGGCACGCCCTGGTCGCCGCCGCCACGGACGCGGGCATCCGGATCGCCCTGCTCGACACCTGCTACCTCAGCTCCGGCTTCGGCGCCCCTGTCGAAGGGGCGCAACTGCGCTACTCCGACGGGTCCGCGGCCGCCTGGGCTGTCAGAACGGCGCAATTGCGCGGAAATGACACCGACGGCGTCGTGATCGGCGCCGCCATCCACTCGGTGCGCGCGGTGCCCCGCGAGCAGGTGGGCGCCGTCGTGGCCGCCAACCGGGGCGGCCCGCTGCACGTCCACCTCTCCGAGCAGGTCGCCGAGAACGAGGCCTGCCTCGCGGCGTACGGACTGACCCCCACCCAGCTCCTCGCCCAGCTGGGTGCGCTCGGCGCGACCACGTCCCTCGTGCACGCCACCCACCTCACCGACGAGGACGTGCGGCTGATCGGGGCGAGCGGCTCGACCGCCTGCTTCTGCCCCACCACCGAGCGCGACCTCGGCGACGGGGTCGGGCCCAGCCGGGCGCTGCACGACGCCGGCAGCCCGCTGACCCTCGGCTCCGACAGCCACGCGGTCATCGACCTCTTCGAGGAGATGCGGGCCGTCGAGCTGGACGAGCGGCTCGCCACCCAGCAGCGCGGGCACTGGTCGGCCGCGGAGCTGCTCGAGGCCGCGACCGCCGCCGGCCACGCCAGCCTGGGGTTCGCCCGGTCGGGCCGGATCGCGGTCGGCGAGCGCGCGGACCTCGTCACGCTCGACACCGCGACGCCGCGCACGGCCGGCACGGGGGCCGACGAGAACACCGCTGTCTTCGCGGCCGCCGCCGAGGACGTCACCCAGGTGATGGTCGACGGGCGGGTCGTCGTACGACAGGGTGACCGGCACGAGATCGGCCGCGAGCTCGACGCGGTCATCGGCGCGCTCTGGAAGGCGATGTAGTGGTCAGCACGCTCCTCACCGGCATCGGCGAGCTGGTCACCAACGACCCCTCCCGCGACGGCCTGCTCGGCGCGATCGGCGACGCGGCGGTCGTCCTCGAGGGGGCGCACGTCGCCTGGGTCGGCGCTGCGGCGGACGCCCCGGACGCGGACGAGCGGATCGACCTCGGCGGCCGCGCCGTGCTGCCGGGCTTCGTCGACAGCCACAGCCACCTGGTCTTCGCCGGCGACCGGGCCCCGGAGTTCGCGGCCCGGATGGCGGGGGAGAGCTACGCCGCCGGCGGGATCCGTACGACGGTCGCGGCGACCCGGGCGGCCAGCGACGAGCAGCTCACCAGCCACGTCGCGCGGCTGGTGGGCGAGATGCGGCGCCAGGGCACGACGACGGTCGAGATCAAGAGCGGCTACGGCCTCACGGTCCACGACGAGGCGCGCAGCCTGGCGGTCGCGCGGCAGTTCACCGAGGAGACGACGTTCCTCGGCGCCCACGTGGTGCCGGAGGGCACGACCCCGGAGGAGTACGTCGACCTGGTCACCGGGCCGATGCTGGCCGCGGCCGCGCCGTACGCCCGATGGGTCGACGTCTTCTGCGAGCGGGGCGCCTTCGACGGCGACCAGGCGCGCGCCGTGCTGGCCGCGGGCGCGGCGGCCGGGCTCAGGGGCCGGCTGCACGCCAACCAGCTCGGCCCGGGACCCGGCGTGCGTCTCGCCGCCGAGCTCGGGCTGATCGCGGTCGACCACTGCACCTATCTGGAGCCCGATGACGTCGACGCGCTCCGCGACTCCGGCACGATCGCCACGCTGCTGCCGGGTGTGGAGTTCTCGACCCGGCAGCCCTACCCCGACGCCCGGCGGCTCCTCGACGCCGGCGTGCGGGTCGCGCTGGCCAGCGACTGCAACCCGGGGTCGTGCTTCACCAGCTCGCTGCCGTTCTGCATCGCGCTGGCGGTCCGCGAGATGGGGATGACCCCGGCCGAGGCGGTGCATGCCGCCACCGCGACCGGTGCCGCCGCGCTCGACCGGGACGACGTCGGGGGGCTGGTTCCCGGGATGCGGGCCGACCTGGTGGTCCTCGACGCCCCGTCCCACGTGCACCTCGCCTACCGTCCCGGGGTCCCCCTCGTCGCGGGCGTCTGGGTGGCCGGCCGCCCCTTGTAACGCGCTGTCCGACCATCTTGTGCGCCGTTGCAGCAGCGCACCAGAGGGGTGGACACCGCGTTACATGTGCGCCGGCCTAAGGCACCCGCGGGGAGCCGGGGGCGGAGATAAGGCAGTTGCCCGATGTGGGTGGCTACCTCAGTCGACGAACCTCGTCTCACCAACGAGGAGCTGAGGAGCCCACATCATGTTCGAGAACAGCAACCCCTTCCTGCAGTCGGAGATGGACTACCGCCACGACCGGATCCGGTCCAGCGTGGTCAAGCGCAAGAACCGCCACCCCCGCTTCCCGCGGGTACGGCGCGCGACGTCCACCGACACCGTCCGCTGAGCGATGAGCAGCAATCAGGTGGACGCGCGCGGGATCATGGTCGGCGTGGCAGGACACACGAGCCGGACCCTGGTCGGACGAGACGCCGAGCTGACGGAGCTGTTGACGTTGCTCGGCGTCCGTCCCGCGTCCACGTCCACGCCCGCGCACGACCGGCGCGAGTCGACCTCCGTCCTCCTCTCGGGCGACGCCGGCGTCGGCAAGACCCGCCTGCTGACCGAGCTCCGCGACGTCGCCTTCACCGAGGGCTGGCAGGTCTTCGCCGGCCACTGCCTGGACTTCGGCGACAGCGCCCTGCCCTACCTCCCCTTCTCGGAGGTCCTCGGCCGGATGGCCACCG
>JAOPYB010000019.1 GCA_025964835.1 Nocardioides sp.
GCACGACGTACGCCCTTCGGGTCAGCACGTAGCCGGTGCCGAAGACCGACACCACGCCCACTACCGCGACCACGACCAGGAGGTCGGGTGGCAGGTGCAGCACGGCCACGAGGGCAGTCACCGCGAAGAGCACGACGGCCAGCACGACCAGCAGCAACCCCGTCAGCCGGGCGTTCAGGGCGGGGGAAAGCCGATAGTCGGACGGGGTGGGGACGGCCATGGAGATGATTGAACAAGACACCGCAATTGGTGCGCCACCCGGGCTTGTCGGCGAGCCGCCACGGGGTCAGACTCGGAAGTCCCACCCGACTCCGGGCCCCCGGGAGGTTGCCATGACAGCGACGAAGCCCCCTTCATCGCCAGGGACAACGACAGGGATGTCGGCCGCGCTGCAGAGCCTCGCGCTGGCCCTCGACGCCCCTCACCGACGCGGCGTGCCGGTCGGCAACTGGCGCTGGGTGGTCCGCCAGCGGATGGCCGGCGTCCGCGACCTCCTCGTCAGCGAGGGCGAGCACCCCGACGACGGCTGGCTGGCCGCCCGCGGCGGCTCCGCCCTGCGCGAGCGCAACGCCCTGCTGGTCCGGCTCAGCGCCCTCGGCCCCCAGGTCCTCGAGAGCCCCGACGTCGACGGTGTGCGGCTGGCGCTGAAGCGACTGGCCGCCGACATCGGTCACCACGTCCAGCGGCTGCACGACCTGGCGTACGACGAGGTCGAGCTGGAGCTCGGCGGGTCCGAGTAGGCCCGTCCCTCCTTCTAGACTCTCCCGTGTGCGGCCCGCGGGCGGCACACGGAGGGGTGCCGGAGTGGCCGATCGGAACCGCCTTGAAAGCGGTCGCTGGCAGAAATGTCAGCCGCGGGTTCGAATCCCGCCCCCTCTGCCAAGCGCACGCCTTCCAGTCCACCGTGCCCGGTTCGGGAGCGCCCGTAACCCCCCGTTCATCCGGTCACCCTCACCAAGGTCGCACCACTGAAGAGCTCGCGCCTGGCGTCCGTCACGTCCGTGACGCGCGCCTTCCGGATCGAGCACCGCAGGGCCCGTCGGTCGCGGAGCCGATCATCGGGGCATCCGGCGTGCGGGTCGGGGGCGTGCACGACCCTGCGGAGTCCCGGCTCGACGGCGACCTCGCGGAGGCTGTCGGCCGGAGCCTGGAGCCCCCGAGCTGCCAGGAGTCGACAGGTGCCCCCGGTGACCCGGCCCTGGAGCTGGATGCTGGTCGTCGCGGCCGGGCGCCCAGGTGCCTCCGCCGACGGTGTGCTCGTCGCGTACGAGCCGGGAGGACACGACTACGAGGCCGAGATCCTGGTGACCCTGACGCTGTGCGGCACGCCACGTTCACGACCCCGACTGCTAGGGACGATGCGGGCCGCCGAGAGCGTGTCAGCCCTCAGTCGGTGAGCTCGAGCAGGACGTCGCCCTCCTGGACGACGTCACCGGGCCCGACCTTGACGGCGCGGACCGTGCCGGGCCGCTCGGCGATCACCGGGATCTCCATCTTCATGGACTCCAGGAGCGCGACGGTGTCGCCGGTCGCGACCCGGTCGCCGGGGGCCACGGCCACGTTCAGCACGTTCGCCACCATCTCGGCGACGATCTCGGTCACCTGTTCACGGGCCATGCAGGCGAACCTAGTCGTTACCGACGCGTACCCGGGAACCGCGGCGCGCCAGCAGGACGGCTAGAGCAGGGCGCTGGTCCGCGGAGGCTCGGGCCGCACGGCGGCTGCCTCCTCGGCGCGCCGGGCCCGGGAGCCACGAGGGCCGGTGAAGGCCAGGTCGACGCGGATGACGACGAAGCCGATCAGCAGGCCCACCACCGCGCCGTACGCCACCGAGAGCGCGCTCTCGACGAGGCCGATGGCCGGGTTGAGCAGGGACTGGGCGACGGGCGCGGTGGCGGCGACCCCGAAGGCGCACACCCACCAGCCCTGCCGGCGGCGGGCCCGCATGTGGCAGCCCCAGGCGAGCGCCGGGATGCCGAGCACCGACTCGATCGGGCGGGGGAACGCGCCCAGGTGGTCGCGGCTCCAGTGCACGGCGTCCAGGAGCGAGGAGACCAGGCCCGGGGAGCCGTAGCGGCGCAGCAGCTCGGCGTACGCCAGGGTCAGGGCGAGGACACCCGCACCGACCAGGATGGACACCACCCCGCGGCGACCCAGGCCGTGCAGGCCCGCTCCGAGCCGGTAGACGACGCCGAAGGCGCCGAGCAGGGCGAGCCCGAGGGTGGCGTACTCGAAGCGGGCCAGCGTGATCACCGGCTCGAAGCCGATGGTCGCGAGGGCGCCCACCCCGGCGACGAGGACCGCGACGACGGTCTCGCGAGCGGCCTGCATGAAGCGCACGGCGGGGACGGTCGCGATCACCGCGAGCACCGCCGACACGACGCAGGTGAGGACGGCGGCCCCGGTGCAGAGCCGTTCGTCGTCGAGCACGAGCACCCCGACACCCAGGGCGAGGGCCAGACCACCGAAGACGACCGGACGGCCGCCGGTCCGTGCCGACAGGGCCCACGCGTAGGCGCTGCCCACGGCCACCGCCCCGGCCCCGGCCAGCCAGTCCGGCCCGACCGGCACCATCGCCGAGACCAGGGCCGCCAGGCCGGCGAGGACGATCACCGCCCAGACGGCGACGGGGACACGGGAGCCGGCGATCCGCTGCACGCGCGACCGGACCTGCGACCGCTGGCGGGGCGGGCGGTCCGCGCGACGACGGGGGGCTGGCGAGGGCACGACGAGGAAGGCTACAGACGTCGGTTGGCGAGGGAGGGGTTGGTCCTGCGCGCCCCGGTGAGGACCTCGCGCTCGAGGGTCGCGGTCACGACCTGGGCCCCGTCGCCGGCCTCGGCCAGGACGTCGCCGAGCGGGTCCACGACCAGCGAGTGCCCCGAGTAGCGGGGCCCGGGCTGGGCCGCGGCGGCCACGAAGACCGTGTTCTCGATGGCCCGCGCCCGCAGCAGCGTCCGCCAGTGCTCGACCTTGCGCGGCCCGGCGACCCAGGCGGCCGGGACGAGGAGCACCTCGGCGCCGCGGTCCACGAGGGCGCGCGCCAACTCGGGGAAGCGCAGGTCGTAGCAGGTCATCAGCCCCACCGCGAAGCCGCCGACGTCCACGACGACGGGCTCGGTCGCCCCCGCCGTCAGCCGGTCGGACTCCCGGTAGCCGAACGAGTCGTAGAGGTGGATCTTGCGGTACGACGCCTCGGCCGCGCCGCGCACGACGAGCGTGTTGTAGGGCCGCTCCGGGCTGGGCCCGGGCTCGAACATCCCGGCCACCACGGTCGTCCCGCGGTCCGCGGCCACCCGGGCGAGCTCGGTCGCGAACGGGCCGTCCAGCGGCTCGGCGAACGGGCTCACGTCGGAGCCGGCCTCGCCGAAGTCGCGGGCGAAGGCCTCCGGGAAGACCACCAGGTCGGCATCCGGCGGAGCCAGGGTCGCCAGCCGGTCCCGGTTCACCCCGGGCTCCAGGTCGGCGGCCTCCTGGACCAGGGCCACGCGCAGGGAGTTCACCCGACCAGAGTGCCAGCCCCACGGCAGGTGGTCTCGACAGGCTCGACCAACGAGGGCATCGGCCCCCACGCGTGCTCGGGCGCACGACCCGCTGCGAGACTCGTCCCGTGGACCCCTTCTGCGCCGTGATCCTGGCCGGCGGCACCGCCGTACGGCTCGACGGTGCAGACAAGGCGTCGATCGAGCACGGTGGCCGCACGCTGTTGGACCACGCGCTCGACGCGGTGCTGGACGCCGCCGAGGTGGTCGTGGTCGGCGATCCGGTGCCCACGGTCCGCCCGGTCACCTTCACCCGGGAGAGCCCGCGGTACGGCGGACCCGTCGCCGGGCTGCTCACCGGCCGGGACGCGTTGCTCCGCCGGACCCCCCTGCTTGCCGTGCTGGCGGTCGACATGCCCCGGGTCACGGCGTACACGTTCCGCCGGCTCCTCGAGGCGGCCGTGGGCCACGACGGGGCGTTCCTGGCCGACCCGGGTGGCCGGCGCCAGCTCGCCGGCGTGCTGGACGTCGGGCGGCTCGACGCCGTGCGCCCCGACCACGAGGCCCAGCACGGCATGGCCCTGCACCGCCTCCTCTCCGGCCTCGACCTGGCCCTGGTGGCCCCCGAGGGGGACGAGGCCCGCGACGTCGACACCTGGGCCGACCTGCGCGACCTGTGAGCTGCCCCTGCGCGAGCCTGCGAGGGCAGGAGGCCAGCGGCCAGATCGAGTAGTCCCGCGGCCGAGGAACGAGGCCGCGACGGGCGTATCGCGATCAAGGGGCTTGCCACATGCCGGTTCAACCGGAAATCTGGACGCGTGAACATCCACGACTGGATCGACGAGCTGAGCGACGTGCTCGACGTTGACACCGAGGTCGACGAGGGCCTGGTGCTCGACCTGGCCCGCGTCGCCGCCCACAGCGTGGAGCGGAAGGCCGCGCCGATCACGACGTACCTGCTCGGCTACGCCGCCGGCTGCCGGGGCGCCGACCCCGAGGCGACCGAGGCCCTGGCGGCCCTGGCCCAGAAGCTCGCCGAGGGCTGGGACCGCCCCGCCGACGCCGCGGACCCGGACGAGGTCGACGACGACGTGCCCGATGACAGCACGGTCGACCACACCTCCGATGCCTACGACGCGTAGCGGTCTCGGGCGCGGGTCCTAGGCTGGCCCGCATGCGCGCCGTCATCGCCTCCGGGACCGGTGGTCCCGAGGTCCTCTCCGTCCAGGACGTCCCCGACCCCCGGCCCGGCCCGGGCGAGGTCGCGATCGCCGTCGCCGCCTCCGGTCTCAACCGCGCCGACCTCCTGCAGCGGCAGGGGTTCTACCCACCGCCGCCGGGCGCCTCCGACATCATCGGGATGGAGTGCAGCGGCACCGTCTCGTCCGTCGGGCCGGACGTCACGGAGTGGCAGGTGGGCGACGAGGTCTGCGCCCTGCTCGCCGGCGGCGGCTACGCCTCGGTCGTCGTCGCGCCGGCCGGTCAGGTGATGCCGGTCCCGGACGGGGTCGACCTGGTGACCGCCGCCGCACTGCCCGAGGTCGCCGCCACCGTCTGGTCCAACCTGTTCATGGTCGCGAGCCTGCAGCCGCAGGAGAGCGTGCTGATCCACGGTGGGGCGGGCGGCATCGGCACGTTCGCGATCCAGCTGACCTCCCAGCTGGGGGCGCGCGTGTTCACGACAGGGGGTACGCCGGAGAAGCTCGCCGCCTGCGCCGCGCTCGGCGCCGACGTGACGATCAACTACCGCGACGAGGACTTCGTCGAGGTCATCAGGGAACGCACCGACGGCGCCGGCGTCGACGTGATCCTGGACAACATGGGCGCCAAGTACCTCGGCCGCAACGTCGAGGCGCTCGCCCTCGAGGGTCGGCTGGTGATCATCGGCATGCAGGGCGGCAGCAAGGGCGAGCTCGACATCAACGCCCTGCTCCGCAAGCGCGGTGCCGTCATCGCCACCGCGCTGCGCTCACGTCCCGTCGCCGAGAAGTCGGCGATCTGCACCTCCGTGGTCGAGCACGTCTGGCCGCTGGTCTCGGCGGGCCTGGTCAAGCCCGTGGTGCACGGCACGATGCCCTTCGAGGAGGCCGCGGCGGCCCACGCGCTGATGGAGTCGGGTGACCATCTCGGCAAGATCGTCCTCACCGTCTGACGCTTCGGGGCCTCCCCTAGGCTGGGGGGATGAGCGAGGAGTCCTCCGAGCAGGAGCAGCAGGTCGTCATCGTCGGCCCCGACGGGCAGCCGATGGGGTCCGTGCCGGTGTCCGCGATCAACCGGTCCGGCGACGCCGTCGACGACGAGGGCGGGGACGGGGGCGACGAGCGCGCACTGACGGACCTCGTCGAGCAGCCGGCCAAGGTGATGCGGATCGGCAGCATGATCCGCCAGCTCCTCGAGGAGGTGAAGGCGGCGCCGCTCGACGAGGCCAGCCGCAACCGACTCAAGGAGATCCACCAGGCCTCCATCAAGGAGCTCGAGGCCGGTCTGGCTCCCGAGCTGGTGGAGGAGCTCGACCGGCTGACCCTGCCGTTCACCGAGGACTCCACGCCCTCCGAGGGCGAGCTGCGGATCGCCCAGGCCCAGCTGGTCGGCTGGCTGGAGGGGCTCTTCCACGGCATCCAGACCGCGATGTACGCCCAGCAGATGGCCGCGCGGGCGCAGTTCGAGCAGATGCGCAAGGCGCTCCCCGCCGGCATGACGCCGCCGCAGGCCGGCGGCCAGGAGCAGCAGGAGCCGCCCCGTCCGGGCGACTCCGGCGGGATGTACCTCTAGCTGGCGCCGACAGTTTCATCGGCCGGCCGATGAAACTCCCGGCAGGACGACAAGACTTCGTCCTCCCCCCGCCAGCTCTGTCGGCCGGCCGATGAAACTCCCGGGCCGCAGGAGCTCAGCCGCGTGCGCCGAGTCGGCGTACGACGAACAGGCCGAGCAGGCCCGCGAGCACCAGGGCGACGCCGGGGGCGGCCAACCGGGTCAGCGTCTCGGGCTGGGCGTCGGCCACCATCGTGAAGACGGCCTTCTTCGGGGCGGACGGGACCGGACCGCGGCCGTTTCCGAGCAGCCGCTCCACCTTCGACACCAGCTGGTCGCTGGCGCGGGCGGTGCCGCCGCAGCTGTCGGCGCTCAGGTCGGTGCCGTCGGACTGGGCGAAGAAGACGTAGCGCTTGTCGGCGACCAGCTGGCCCAGCCCGCACGACCCCGAGCTCCGCCCCGAGGTCACCTGGACCTCCGAGGTGGACACGTCGCCCTTGTAGACGCGGTCCACCTCGACGTCGTACGTCACAGTCGCGCCGCGCTGGCCGTCGGTCTTCCGGGCGGACATCACCGCCGTGATGGTGCCGCTGAAGACGTCGTTGGCGTCCTTGGTCTGCGACTGCGTGGTGGCCGACGCGCAGGTGCAGGCGTGCGCGGGCAGCTGGCCCAGGACGACGCCGATGCCGGCGAGGACCAGGGTGGCGAGGAAGCGGCCAGCGTTCACGAACACGCGCACATCACAACAGATCAGAGGTCGAAGACACCAGCCAGCACCCGTGCGACCCCGTCGTCGTCGTGCCCGGGCGCCACGTGGTCGGCGGCCGCGGTGACCGTGGGGTGCGCGTCGGCCATGGCGTACGCCGTGCCGGCCCAGGTGAGCATCGGCAGGTCGTTCGGCATGTCCCCGAAGGCGATCACGTCCGGGGCTTCGACGCCCAGCTTCTCGCAGAGCAGGGCCAGTGTGGACGCCTTGGTGACCCCGGGGGCGCTGATCTCGAGCAGCGAGGTCGCGGACGACCAGGTGATGACCAGCCGGCCGCCCACGACCGCCTCGGCCGCGTCCCAGAAGTCCTGCGGCGCCAGCTCCTCGTGCCGGGCCAGCAGCTTGAGCGCGGGCCCGTCGAAGATCTCCTCGAGCGGGCCGCGGCGGCTCCCGTCCGGGACGGGGTACCGCTCCAGGAACTCGTCCTCCAACCCGATCCCGGCCAGCGTCTCGACCGCGAAGGTCGAGCCGGGCACGGCCTCCCGGATCAGCCGGCAGGCCCCGACACCGAGCTCGGGCTGGATCGTCCGCTCGAGGTGCACCCGGGAGCGGGCGACGTCCCAGACCAGCGCGCCGTTGGACACGACGGCCAGCCCGTGCCCCCCGACGTACTCGAAGACGTCGTCGGCCCAGCGCAGCGGGCGACCGGTGACGAACACGACCGGGACGTCGCGCCGGTCGAGCTCCTCGAGGACCCCGCGCGTGTAGTCCGAGATGGTGCCGTCGGAGCGGACCAGGGTGCCGTCGAGGTCGGTGGCGACGAGTCGGGGCAGCCGTCCGGGCGGGCGTGCGGGCACGGTCACGGGCGGGGCAGCGGGCGGGCCATCACGAGGTTGCCCTCCTCGTCGGCGCCGCGGAGCTCGGTGAAGCCGCACTTGGCCAGCACCCGGATGCTGGCCTTGTTGGCGGGCTCGACGCTCGCCCGGATGCGGACGCGGGCCCGGTCGGCCTCGGCGAGCAGGCCGAGCAGCGCCTCGGTCGCGAAGCCCCAGCCGCGCGCCTCGGACACCAGGCCGTAGCCGACCTCGGCCTCGGGGACCTCCGCCGCCGGGTCCGGCGGGCCGAAGAACCCGATCGAGCCGAGCGCCGTGACGCCGCGGACGATGTGCCGCGGCCCCCAGGTGTCGCCGGCCCGGACCATGCTGGCGGCGTCGCGGTCGTCCTGACGGGGGTAGTCCGCGTGCCAGCCCGGGCGGTGCCGGCCGGCCAGCATGTCGGCCGCCTCGTCGGGGGTGACCAGCCGCAGCGACAGGCGTTCGGTGGCGACGACCTCGGGCAGGCTCATGATGGGTACCAGCGGTCGATCTCGACCGCGGCCCCGTCGTCGTAGACGGTGGCCGTCACGTCGTCGGCCGCGTCCAGGACCTCCTGGACCGCCTGGCCCATGGCGACCCCGCGCCGGGCCCATCGGAGCATCTCGATGTCGTTGCGACCGTCGCCGATGGCCAGGACGTCGGCGGCGCTCAGGCCGAGGGCGTCGGCGACGTGCTCGAGACCGGAGGCCTTCGAGACCCCGACGGGCGCCAGGTCGAGCCAGGCCGTCCAGCCGACGACGTAGTTGGTGCCGTGCAGGCCGAGCCGCGCGGCCAGGGCGACGAAGTCCTCGGCGGTGGCGTCGGGGTCGCGGATGATCACCCGGCTGACGGGGCCCGCCACGATGTCGTCGACGTCCGTGATCGTCATCTCCCCGGACAGCTCGCCCTCGGGGAAGTGTGCGTTCACCCGGTAGCCGACACCGCGCTCCTCCACGGCCACGAGCGCGGCCGGGTGGTGCTCCAGGACCGCCGCAACGGCCTCGCGCGCGTCGAAGGTCTCCTCGTGGACGACCTCGAGCGGCGGGTAGCGGAAGACGACCGCGCCGTTGGAGGCGACGACCCAGAGCCGGTCCCGCTCACCGCCGTGCAGGTCGAGGGCGTCGGCGATCCGCGTCATGCCGTGCGGGGAGCGCCCGCTCGCCAGCACGACGTGCGCGCCGGCGGCGAGTGCGCGGTGCACCGCGTCGTGGACCGCGGGGGCGATCTCCTCGTGGGTGGTGCCCGACCCCTCGACCCACTTGAGCAGGGTGCCGTCGATGTCGAGGGCGATCAGCCTGGGTCGCCAGTCGGTCACTGAGCCACCGGCTCGAGGAACTCGCGCCCCTGCAGCCAGGGCTGGAGCGCCTGCGGGACCCGGACCGAGCCGTCGGCCTGCTGATGGGTCTCGAGGATGGCCACGATCGTGCGGGTCATCGCGCACAGCGTGCCGTTGAGGGTCGCCACCGGTCCGACGCTCTGCTCACCCTGGACGCCGTAGCGGGCCCGGGTGTCGAGGCGACGGGTCTGGAACTCCGTGCAGTTGGAGGTCGACGTCAGCTCGCGGTACTTGCCCTGGGTCGGGATCCACGCCTCGCAGTCGAACTTGCGCTGGGCCGAGAGGCCGAGGTCGCCCGCGGCCACGTCGACGACGCGGTAGGCGAGCTCGAGGCTGTCGAGGAACTGTTTCTCCCAGCCCAGCAGGCGCTGGTGCTCGGCCTCGGCGTCCTCGGGCGTGGTGTAGACGAACATCTCCACCTTGTCGAACCAGTGCACCCGGATGATGCCCTTGGTGTCCTTGCCGTGCGAGCCGGCCTCCTTGCGGAAGCAGGGGCTGAACGCGGCGTAGCGCAGCGGCAGTGACCCGCCGTCGAGGATCTCGTCGGAGTGGTACGCCGCCATCGGCACCTCGGAGGTGCCGACGAGGTAGAGGTCCTGCCCCTCGATCCGGTAGACGTCGTCGGCGGCCTGACCCAGGAAGCCGGTGCCGTCCATGGCCCGCGGCTTGACGAGCGCGGGTGCGATGACCTGGGTGAAGCCCGAGTTGCGGGCCTGCTCCATGGCGAGGTTGATGAGGGCGAGCTCCAGCTCCGCGCCGACACCGGTGAGGAAGTAGAAGCGGCTGCCGGAGACCTTGGCGCCGCGCTCGATGTCGATCGCGCCGAGCATCCGGCCCAGCTCGATGTGGTCGCGCGGTTCGAAGTCGAACTCGGCGGGCGTCCCGACGGTCTCGATGACCACGAAGTCGTCCTCGCCCCCGGCCGGGGCCTCGTCGGCGGCGAGGTTGGGGATGCTCATCAGCGCCCCCTGCCACTCCGCCTCGGCCGTGGCCTGGGCAGCCTCGGCGGCCTTCACCTCGGCCGCCAGCGCCTTGGTGCGCACGAGCAGCTCCTGCTTCTCGTCGCCCTGGGCCTGCGGGATCAGCTTGCCGAGCTTCTTCTGCTCGGCGCGCTTCGCCTCGAAGTCGCCGATGGCCGTACGGCGGGCAGCGTCCGCGGAGAGCGCCCGGTCGACGATGTCGTCGGAGAGCCCGCGCTTGGCCTGGGCGGCGCGCACGCGGTCGGGTTCGTCTCGGAGCACTCGCGGGTCGATCACGTCGGGGTCCCTGCGGCGAGGGGAGCGTCGCGAGGCTCGGCGTGGGGTGAGGTCATGGGCGCAAGGCTATCCGGCTCCGGGCCGGCTCCTCACCCGAGATACGGGGAGGCGTGGACGGCCCCGGCATACTGTGCCCGTGCTCGACCGATCCCGCCTTGTCACCCTCAGCTGGGCCCTGGCCTGTTTCGCCGCCTTCGCGGTGATCGCGGTCCTGGTCACCCACGACTGGGGTCCGCTCGGCACCATCGACGACCGTGGCAACGGCCTCGAGGGCTGGGCGGTGAACGAGCACTGGATCCGGCAGCCGCTCAAGCTGATCGAGCTCGCGTTCGCGACCGTGGGGATGATCATCCTGACCACGCTGCTCGCGGGCGCGATGCTGCTCAAGGGGCATCGCCGGGCGGCGATCTTCGCCGTCGCCATCATGATCTCGACCTCGTTGCTCACGACCCTGATCAAGGTGCAGATCGGGCGCGGCCGCCCGCCGTGGCAGAACAAGACCGGCCTGCTCAGCAGCCAGTCCTTCCCGTCCGGGCACGCGTCCGCGATCACGGCGTTCGCCGGCATCGTGATCGTGCTGGTGATCATGCTGGTCCGCCGCTCCAGCACCCGGCGGGCGGCGTACGTCGCCTGCGCGGTGCTGGTGGTCGTGGTCGCGGCCGACCGGGTGCTGCTCGGTCGCCACTACCCGAGCGACGTGACGGCCGGTGCGCTGCTGGGCGCCGGGATGGTGCTCCTCGGGCTCACGGTCTACAGCCCGCTCCCCCGCAGCCACTCCCAGAGCGCGGAGCCGCTGCCCGCCGTCGGTCCCTCGAACCGCAGGCTGGCGGTCGTCCTCAACCCGATCAAGGTCGAGGACGTCGGCCAGTTCCGAGCGATCGTCGCCGCGATGGCGACCGAGGCCGGCTGGGGCGACCCGAGCTGGCACTACACGACCATCGAGGACCCGGGCACCGGCATGGCCGAGGCGGCCTCGGTCGCCGGCGCCGACCTGGTGATGGTCTGCGGCGGCGACGGCACCGTGCGGGAGGTGTGCGCCGAGCTCGCCGGCACCGGTATCCCCGTCGGGATCATCCCGGCCGGCACCGGCAACCTGCTGGCCCGCAACCTGGACATCCCGCTGTACATCCGGGCGGCCATCGACGTCGCCCTCACCGGCCAGGACCGGGCCATCGACCTGGTGGCCGTCGGCGGGGACGGCATCGAGGACACCCACTTCATGGTGATGGCCGGCATGGGCTTCGACGCCGCGATCATGGAGGGCGTCAACGAGGACCTCAAGAAGCGCGTCGGCTGGGTCGCCTACGTGGTGTCCGGGCTCAAGTCACTGATGTTCCCGGCCGTGCGGGTCGAGGTGTCGGTCGACGGCGGCGACTTCACCCGGCACCGGGCGCGCACCGTGGTCGTCGGCAACGTCGGCTTCCTCCAGGCCGGGATGCCGTTGCTCCCGGACGCCTCGATAGACGACGGCCTCCTCGACGTCGTGATCCTGCACCCCCAGCGGTTCCTGTCCTGGGTGCCGCTCGCCGTGCGTGTGCTCGCGAAGCGGAAGCGGATCGACGACACCATCAACCGGATGACCGGCCACACGGTCGTGGTGCGGTCCTCGACGGACACGCCGCGCCAGCTCGACGGCGACTCGATCGGCATCGGCCGCGAGCTGCGCATGGAGTGCCTGCACGGGCGGGTGCTGGTCCGCGTCCCGCGCTGACCTGCCCGAAAGCGAGCGAGCTTGCGAGCTCGCCGTCCAGACTTTCCGGCGGGTCCGGTGGCCGGGGCCGACGACCGGCCTCAGCCTCGGGCGTGGTCGATCGCCTCGTCCTCCTCGGGCGAGAGCTGCTGCTCGCAGGTCCACCCCGAGATGCTCTTGGCGTAGGTGCGGGCCTCGCTGCGGCCGTGGATGGAGGTCAGCACCACCCCGTGGCCACCGTCGTCGAGGAGCGCGAGCGACCAGGACAGGTGTCCGCCCATGTCGCCGAAGGCGTCGTACCGGACGACCGCGAGGTGACGCAGGGCGTCGCGGGTCTCGGTGCGCAGCGCGGCGACCTCCTGGCGCAGGCCGAACACGTCCTCGGGCAGGGCGTCGGCCCCGGATCCACGGCGGGTGGCGCTCAGGCGGCGCAGCGCGACCACCGAGAACACCAGTGCCGCGAGGGCGAACAGCAGGGCGAGCGACGCGAGGATGAGCACGCCGTCGAGCCTAGATGATCC
>JAOPYB010000202.1 GCA_025964835.1 Nocardioides sp.
AGGCCGAGCAGGATGTGCTCGGTGCCGATGTAGTTGTGGGAGAGCATGCGGGCCTCTTCCTGGGCCAGCACGACAACTCGTCGGGCTCGGTCTGTGAACCGCTCGAACATGCGCATCGCTCCTGAAGACATCGGGGCCGTACCGCCTGGGTCGACGGCACGGGACATGAGGACTAACCCCGATGACAGCCTACGCGTTCCCGGGTGAGGTGAATCCGCGCTCCGCTCTCAGCGAACAGAGCGCCCCGCGACGTCGACCCGCCCGGGTTTCGAGACGGTTGCTGCGCAACCTCCTCAACCATCAGTTCCGGGCGGGTCGACGGTGAGCTGCTGACGGGTCAGTGCGCGGCCTCGAAGGCGGACCGGACCTCGGCGGAGACGCGGCCACGGTCGGGGACCGTCATGCCGTTGGAGCGGGCCCAGTCGCGGATCTCCCGCGCGCTGTGACCGCCGTCGTTCGAGGCGGCGGCCCGGCGGCCGCGACCCTTGGCGCTGCCGACCTTGCGGGCGTGCCCGACGTAGCCCGAGATGGCCTCGCGGAGCTTGGCGGCGTTCTTGTCGTTCAGGTCGATCTCGTACGACGTGCCGTCGAGCCCGAAGGACACCGACTCCTTCGCCTAGGAACCGTCGAGGTCGTCGACAAGCATGATGTGGACCTTTTGTGCCATGGGAAACCTCATTCAGTTGAATGCACTCGGGTGAGCGAATCGGGCGAAGCAACTTCGCTTCCATAATGTCACGAGTTGCATTCCAGCGTTAACTCGACGAGCGACCGCCGTCGAAAGTGAAGTCGAACTCCAGGCGCTTTCGGTAATGGATGACGGTCTTGACCTGGCCCAGGTCGGTGAGCCCGGCGCTCCTCGCGACGTCCAGCACGTCGTCGCGGAAGGCCGCGAGCTCGGTGGCGTCCATCGCCGCGTCGGGCGCGGTGACCTCGATCGAGGTGTAGGGACGGTAGTCGTCGGCCACCCAGCCGACGTCGCCGAGCGTCGCGTCGCCCGCGAGCGCGCCGTCGGCGAACTCCTGCTCGAACGCGGCCACCTCGTCCACGCATCCCTCGGCGGCGCACGGCACGTCGGCGCTCGCCGTCGGGCCGCCACCCAGGGTGCCCTCCTCGGTGTCGGGCTCGGAGGCCTCGGGCTCAGGGACGACCCGCACCGAGATGCGCGAGACCGCCGCGACGTCACTGTCGCGGTAGAGCGCGGCGATGTCCGTGGCGATGGAGCGCGCGGCCCGCTCGTCGCTCACCTCCGCGTGCACGTCGACGCCTCCGCTGTGGCCCTTGTCGATGTTGTGGAAGCGCCAGGCCCGGTCCACCGACGTGACACCAGGGACCTCCGCCGCCCCGTCGGCGACGGCCTTCAGCGACGCAGGACAGTCCTCGCCCGGGCACTCGAGGGACTCCTGGACCGACGAGCAGCCGGCGGTCAGGAGCCCGGCCAGGAAGACTCCCGTCAGGAGCGCTCCGCGCACCAGCCCCACCTCCCGTCCGTCCCCCGCATGGTGTCCGTCACGCATTACGGGCAAACACGAGCTCCAGGCCCCGGAGGGTGAGCCACGGGGAATGGTCGGTGAAACATCGGCATTCGTCGAGGACGAGGTCGGCCAGATATCCCGTCGCTATCACGTGCACGTCGGCCGTCTCGACCCCCAGCTCGGTGACCATCCGCGACACAATTCCCTCGACCTGGCTGGCCACGCCGAAAACCATTCCCGACTGCAGGGCCTCGACAGTGTTCTTTGCTATCACCGACCGCGGTCGGAGCAGCTCCACGCGACGCAGCTGGGCCCCCCGGCGACCGAGCGCCTCGAGCGAGATCTCGATCCCCGGCGCGATCGCCCCGCCGATGTACTGGCCCAGGGCGCTGACGACGTCGAAGGTGGTGGCCGTGCCTCCGAAGTCCACGACGATGGCCGGGCCGCCGTACAGCGTCGCCGCGGCGAGCGCGTTGATGATGCGGTCCGAGCCGACCTCGCGGGGGTTGTCCATCAGCACGGGAACGCCGGTGCGGACTCCCGGCTCGACGACCACGTGCGGGACGTCGCCGAAGTGCCGGACCAGCATGTCCCGCCACTCGTGGAGGACGGCAGGGACCGTGGAGCAGACGGCGATGCCCGTCACGTCGTCGGCGTGGTCGTCCAGCAGGCCACGCAGCAGGACCGACCACTCGTCGGACGTGCGGTAGGCGTCGGTGGCGACCCGCCAGTCGGCCACCACGTCGCCGTCCGTCAGCAGGCCGAGGACCGTGTGGCTGTTGCCGATGTCGGCCGCGAGCAGCGCCATCAGGCGTCCCGGAGGTCCAGGCCGAGGTCGAAGACCTTCACGGAGTGCGTGAGCGCGCCGACCGAGATGAAGTCGACGCCGGTCTCGGCCACCTCGCGGGCGCGCTCGATGGTGAGCCCGCCCGACGCCTCGAGCGTCGCCCGGCCGGCGGTGATCCGGACCGCCTCGGCCATCGTGGGTGCGTCCATGTTGTCGAGCAGGATCTCGGTGCAGCCGACCTCGAGCAGCTCGGCGAGCTGCTGGAGGTCGGTCACCTCGACCTCGACGCGCAGCCCGGGGTTGGCGTCGCGCACGGCTTCGTAGGCCGGCACGACCCCGCCGGCCGCCAGCACGTGGTTGTCCTTGACCATCGCCCGGTCGCTGAGGCTGAACCGGTGGTTGACTCCGCCCCCGCAGCGCACGGCGTACTTCTGGAGCGCGCGGTACGTCGGCAGCGTCTTGCGGGTGTCGAGCACCCGGGCCGCCGTGCCGTCGAGCGCCGCGACCCAGGCAGCCGTCGCCGTCGCGACGCCGGAGAGGTGCGACGCGAAGTTCAGGGCGGTCCGCTCGGCGGTCAGCAGGTCCTTCAGCGGGCCGGTGACGCTCATGACCGTGTCGCCCGGCGCGACGTGCGTGCCGTCGGGAAGCCGGTCCGACACGACGACCTCGCCGTCCATGGCGTAGACGAACGCCAGCTCGGCGACGGCCAGGCCCGCGACGACGCCCCGGTCGCGGGAGACCAGGTCGGCGGTCCCGTGACCCATGCTCGGCACGGCCGCGCTGGTCACGTCGAGGCCACGGTGTGGCAGGTCCTCCTCGAAGGCGGTCTCGACCATGCCGTAGACCACGACCGGGTCGAGGCCGGCCGCGGTGAGCTCGTCGATCAGGGTGCGGGACAGGTCGCCGTACGGCGTGCGGGCGATCGTCATGAGATCCCTCTGTCGGTGGCGGGCTCGGCGTCGAAGCGGAGCGTGGTCTCGCCGTCGGTCATCACGACGTCGAAGTGACCGGCCCACTGGGCGTCGTCGCGCTCGGGGAAGTCCTCGCGCCAGTGCGAGCCGCGGGTCTCCTCGCGCAGGGTGGCGGCGTCGGTGAGCGCCGCGCTGATCGTGAGCAGGTTCGTGGTCTCCCAGGACTCCTGGTTGACCTCCACGGCGCGCAGCCCGGCCAGCTTGTCGAGCAGCTGGGCGGCGTCGGTGAGTCCCTCGGCGGTGCGCAGGACCCCCACCCGCGAGGTCATCACCTCCTGGAGGTCCCGGCGCACGACCCCGGGCACCAGGCCCTCGGTGCGCCCGTCCACGGCGGGCACCGAGGCAGGTCGCAGCTCGCCGGGGAGCACGTCGGCGATGCGGCGCGAGAAGACGAGGCCCTCGAGCAGGGAGTTGGAGGCGAGCCGGTTGGCACCGTGGACGCCCGAGCAGGCGACCTCGCCGGTGGCGTAGAGGCCCGGGACGTTGGACCGGCCGAACAGGTCGGTGCGGACCCCGCCCGACGCGTAGTGGCAGGCCGGGGCAACCGGGATCAGCTGCGTCACGGGGTCGACGCCGTGGGACCGGGCGGTGGCGAGGATGGTCGGGAAGCGGCGCTCCCAGAACCTCGATACGCGCGCTTCGCGGTCACCGAGATCGCTCGCTTCGCTCCCGGCGGCTCCGAGGTGCCGGGCGTCGAGCCACATGTGCGGCTGCCCGGTCTCGAGCATCCGGCGCATGATCGCCTTGGCGACCACGTCGCGGGGGGCCAGGTCGGCGAGCTCGTGGACACCCTGCATGAAGCGCCTCCCTCCCTCCTCCGGCAGACCGTCGACGAGGAAGGCGCCCTCCCCCCGCACGGCCTCCGAGATCAGCGGCTGCTGGCCGCGCGAGTCCGGGCCGAGGTACATCACGGTCGGATGGAACTGCACGAACTCGAGGTCGCGGAGCACGGCGCCCGCGCGCAGGGCGACCGCCATCCCGTCGCCGGTGGAGACGGCCGGGTTCGTGGTCTGCGAGAAGACCTGACCCAGCCCGCCGCTGGCCAGGACCACGGCCCGGCAGTGGACGGCGCCGACGCCGTCGCGCTGACCCTCGCCCATCACGTGCAGGGTGACGCCGGCGATACCGCCGCCCTCCTCGAGGGGGCCGTCGAGGAGGAGGTCGACCGCGAGGGCGTGCTGGACGACCTCGATCTCGGGGGCCCGCTCGATCGCCGCGATCAGCGCCCGCTGGATCTCCGCGCCGGTCGCGTCGCCACCCGCGTGCGCGATGCGGTCGCGGTGGTGGCCGCCCTCGCGGGTCAGCGAGAGCTCACCATCGGGGCTGTGGTCGAACTTCGTGCCCAGCGCGATCAGCTCGCGCACGGCCTCGGGCCCCTCGTTCACGAGGATCCGGACCGCCTCGGCGTTGCACGCGCCCGCCCCGGCGACGAGGGTGTCGACCTCGTGCTCCTCGGGGGTGTCGCCCGGGCCGAGGGCGGCGGCGATGCCGCCCTGGGCCCATTGGGTCGAGCCCGCGGCGAGCACGTCCTTGGTGACCACGAGGATCTTCTCGACCTGGCCGCGCAGCCGCAGCGCCGCGGTGAGACCGGCGATGCCGGAGCCGATGACGACGACGTCCGACGTCGTCGTCCAGCCGGGGGTGGGTGCCGTGAGGCGGCCCGGGACCCGTCGTACGGGTGCGTCAACCATTCGTCGAGGCTATCGCCCCGCCGCCGAGGGTCGTACGGCGTCACCTCGGACGAGATCCGCACCCCCGAAGGTCTCGGCCGGGTCGAAGCCGGTGGCCATGATCCGGTTGTCGGAGTCGACGAACACGACGTGGGGCTTGAGCTCCCTGGCCTCGGCCGTCTCCAGCTGGCCGTAGCCGATCAGGATCACGATGTCGCCGGGGTGCACGAGGCGGGCCGCGGCCCCGTTGATGCCGATGACCCCCGAGCCTCGCTCCCCCGCGATCGTGTAGGTCTCCAGCCGGGCGCCGTTGGTGACGTCGACGATGTGGACGAGCTCGCCGGCCAGCAGGTCGGCGGCGTCGAGGAGGTCCTCGTCGACGGTCACCGAGCCGACGTAGTGCAGGTCCGCCTGGGTCACGGTGGCCCGGTGGATCTTGCTCTTCATCATGGTGCGGAGCATCAGGTGTCTCCCTGGGTGGGTGCGGCCGGCCGGGCCTCGGGTGGGGTGCCGAAGGTGATCGGCAGGTTGTCGATGAGCCGGGTGGGACCGACCCGGGCGGCGATGAGGATCCTGCCTTCGGTGCCGTCGGGCACGACGGCGGGCAGCGGCTGCAGCTGCGGGTCGGTGATCTCGAGGTAGTCGAGGTCGACACCCAGCGACTCGCGCAGCTCGGCGCGGGCCGAGTCCAGCGCCACGTCGACACCATGGACCGCGGCCTCCTGCGCCGCCATCAGCACGTGGCTCAGCGCCACCGCCTGCTGCCGCTGCTCGTCGTCGAGATAGCGGTTGCGGCTGGACAGCGCCAGGCCGTCGGTCTCGCGCTGGGTCTCGGCGCCGACGACGTCGCACCCGAGGTTGAGGTCGAGCGCCATCCGGCGGATCAGGGCAAGCTGCTGGTAGTCCTTCTGCCCGAAGACGGCGACGTCGGGGCGCACCAGGCCGACCAGCTTGGCGACGACGGTGAGCACGCCCCGGAAGTGGCCGGGCCGGGTCCGCCCCTCGAGGATCGTCGCGAGCGGGCCGGGGTCGACCGTGACCTGGGGCGTCCCGCCCGGGTAGACCTCCTCGACGCTCGGGGCGAAGACGACGTCGACCCCCTCGCGCTCGCAGATCTTGAGGTCCTCCTCGAGGGTGCGCGGGTAGCGATCGAGGTCCTCGCCCTCGCCGAACTGGAGCGGGTTGACGAAGATCGAGACGACGACGGGCCCCCCGGCCACGTGCTCGCGCGCCACGCGGAACAGGCTGGCGTGGCCCTCGTGGAGCGCCCCCATCGTGGGCACGAAACCGACCCGGCGGCCCCCGGTGCGGGCCGGGGCCAGGAGCGCGCTCAGCTCCTCGCGGGTGGACGCGAGGACGGGAGTGGCGCTCATCGCAGACGGGCTCCGCGCCGGGTGGCGGGCGCCACGGCCGTGTCGAGGACCAGTCGGATCTTGGCGGCCTGGATCGGCAGCAGCCGGCCGTCGGTCACGACCCGGTCCAGGGTGGCGCGTGCCATCGCGGCGTACGACGCGAGCGTGTGCGGCGCGTTCGCCCGGATCTCGGCGAGGTGCGCGCGGACCGTGTTGACGTCGCCGCGGACGATCGGCCCGGTGAGCGCGGCGTCGCCCTGGTCGAGCGCGTTGTCGAGGGCGGCCGTGAGCAGCGGACGCAGGGTGGCGGCCGGGTCGTCGGCGCCGGCCGCGCTGAGCAGCTCCATGGCCTGGGTGACCAGGGTGACCAGGTGGTTCGCGCCGTGGGCCAGCCCGGCGTGGTAGAGCGTCCGCAGCTCCTCGGCGACCCACATCGGGGTGCCCCCGAGGTCGGCGACGAGGGCCTCCGCGAACTCGCGCTCGCGTGGTCCGGCGGTGAGGCCGAAGACGCAGCCCGACAGCCGGCCGAGGTCGACAGCGGTGCCGGTGAAGGTCATCGCGGGGTGCAGCGCGACCGGGTGGGCACCGACCTCGGCGGCGGCGTCGAGGACGGCCAGGCCGTGGCGGCCGGAGGTGTGGACGACGTACTGGCCGGGGTGGATGGCACCGCTGGCGCTCAGCATCGCGACGACGTTGGGCAGCATGTCGTCGGGCACGGTCAGCAGCAGCAGGTCGCAGGACCGGGCGACGGCGGTCGGCTTCTCGTTGGCGGTGACGGGCAGCAGGGCGGCGATGCGGTCCCGGGAGGCGTCGGACTCACCGGCTGCGGCGACGATCTCGTGGCCCGCGGCACCGAGGGCGGCGGCCAGCACGGCACCGACCCGGCCCGCACCCACGACACCCACGCGGAAGCGTTCAGACATGTTCGAACCTTTCGTTCCAGTCCCGCCGACCACCCTCGGATGAGGGCCGGTGTGGGTACCGGACTAATCGATTGCGTCCCCGAGGTTACGCCGCGGGACCGGCCATGTGAACGGCTCGCGATGTGACCTGGGCGACTCCGTGGGCCCTGCCGGACGCGGTCAGCGGCGGGCCACGACGCGGTAGAGCACGGGATCCTCGCCGCGGTACGGCGACAGCCCGGTGCCTTCCTCCTCGTGCAGGATCTCGAAGCCCAGGGCCGTGAGCGCGGCGCTGAACTCCGCCGCGCTCTGGAACCGGCGGTAGTGCCGCGTGTGGACGTGGCTCGTCGCCTCGTCCTTGTCGGTGCGGAACTCGGCAGCGAAGTGGTCGCCGGGCCGGGCGTGGGTGTCGATGGCCGACATCAGCCGCTCCTGCACGTCGTCCGAGATCGCGTGCAGGAAGAACCGCATGTAGAACATCACCGGCTCGCCCGCGGCACCCCCGGCGAGGTCGAGCGCCCGACCCAGGTCGTCGACGTCGGCGACGTCGCAGACCTCGAACCGGACCCGGTCCGAGACCCCGAGCTGCTCGGCGTGAGCGGTCGCGTGCTCGATGCCGACCGGCGACTGGTCGAGCCCCAGCACGGTGCGGCCGGCGAGGCCGAACGCGCAACCGTCGCGACCGTCGCCGCACCCGATGTCGACGACCGTGCCGGGCGTGTCCTCGCGGGCGTTCACGAGCTCGAAGAACGTGGAGCCCTCGCTGTAGCTGGTCCGCGAGTAGAAGTTCGCCCAGTAGACCTTGGTGCGCATCGCGGTGGGCAGCACGCCGTCCTCGGCCGCGTCCGTGCGGTCGAGGTTCCAGTTGAAGCCGGGCTTGGGGCGCTGCCAGTCGGCGCCGTACAGGTGCTCGACGAGCTGCTCGGCGACCACGGGCACCAGGCCGGTCCCCCCGGGGAAGTCGATGTCGCGGGTGCCCTGCCAGTCGCGCTCGGTCAGCTGGGTCGAGCCGGCCACGCCGAAGGGGAAGCGCATCAGCCCGTCGCCGTCGAACCACGTGTGGAAGAGGTCGATGCGGCTGTCGCGGTCGTCCGGGTCGTGGACGTGGAGCTGGGCGGACATGCACTCGACGTCCAGGCCGTTGCGGATCAGCAGCAGCGCGATGTCCTGGAGCTCGCGGGCGGCCTCGGGGCCGGTGCGGTGCCGGGAGACGTACGCCGCGTCGAAGTCCGCGTCGTGCCCGATGTAGCCGCCCTCGCGGACCGCGCCGAGCAGAGTGCCGTAGACGAAGAAGACGTCGTAGCCGTAGGCCTCGCGGACGATCTCGCTGGTCCGGCGGTAGAGCGCCATCACCTTCGACTGCCACTCGACGTCGAGCTTCTTCGACAGGGCGATTCGCCCGAACTGGGTCAGGAGGTGGCCCTCCGCGAACAGCTCCGTCAGGTCGTCGATGCTGTGCTGGCCGTTCTTCGGCGGGCTGAGGAACATGCCGTGGCCGTGGATCGGCAGCGGCCGGCCGTCGACGCGGACGGTGATCCGCGTGCCCTTCTTCACGTAGGGCCAGATCTCCCGCACCCGGAACGAGAACGTGCGGATCTGCTGGCCGCTGTTGCGCCGGTCGTCGGCGGGCCCCGGTATCCGCGGCACCTGCCACGAGTGCTGCAGGTGCTGGGTGGTCACGGGTGCGCCCTCGGCGGCCCGGCCACCGCGCAGCGCGCTCCCCCACCCGGACATCGCGCCGTCCTGGGTCGCGTACGTCGCACTCACCTGGAGTTTGCCGAGATGGAGCGTCACCCGGGTCGGTGGCGCGTCGGCCGGGACCGAGACCCAGCCCGTGACCAGGCGCCGCGAGAACTCCTCGACGATGCCGGCCACGGCCGCGGCCGGGTCGGGGCCAGCCGACGTCGGCGGCTCGGCAGCCTCCGGGACCGCGCGGAGCCTGGCCGTCAGGGCGCGCCGGGCACGGTCGATCACTCGTCGTCCTCGCCCGCGTCGGCGTCCGCGGCGTCGTCCGGGTCGGCGGTGGCGTCGGCCGCGCCCTCGGCCGGGTCCGCCTTCACGGCAAGCTGCATCACCGCGAGGACCGCGGCCGCGGCCACGTCCCCGCTCACGCCGGGCGGTTCGACCGGGCCGGCCGTGACCGGCACGTCGTCCGGGATCCGCATCGCCTCCGGATCCCCCACGACCCGGACGCCCATCGCCCGGATGGCCTCGATCCGCCGCTCGCTCAGCGAGCGCAGCGTCTCGAGGGCCCAGTCGGGGAACGGCGGGTTCTTGAGGCCCTCCGGCGTCGGTCGCGCCTGCATGTCCTTGAGGACGCCCTGCTTCACGAAGGTCCGACGCTGCGTCCGGGAGAGGCCCTGCTCGGCGGCGCCCACGTTGATGGCCCGCACCAGCTCGGTCTCGGCCCAGCTGAGTCCCCGGTTGGAGCGCGACGGGTTGGGTCGCAGGGTGCCGGCGGGGAGGCCGAGGAGGCCCTCGAACGTGCCGGGCAGCAGCTGCCGGTCGGACTCGTCGCTCACGATCAGCGTGAACCGTTCCTCGCCGACGACCTTGACCCACCGCTTCACGAGCTGCGCCGTGTCGTGGGCGAACCAGACGTTCTGGCGGTCCCAGTCGAAGTCGTCGTCGCGGTCCAGGACGACGCGCAGCCAGTCGTCGAACGCACGCCGGTCGCCGGCCTTGACGCGCTCCTGCCACTGCGAGGGCAGGTAGCGGTCGAGGCGTCGCGCCACCGCCACGACGTGGACCCGGTCGGCGCCGAACGCGTCGACCATCGTGCGGATCTGGGGCCGGGTGGCGCGGCCGAAGTCCTCGTTGCTGATGCAGACCCGCTGCTCGCCGGCCTCGGCCACATCGGCGACCAGGGCCTTCCAGTGCCACATCGGCGGCCGCTTCGAACCCGCCGGTCTGCCCTTGATGCCCAGCGCCCAGCCCGCCTTGTCGGGGCGGTGCCGCCGTCCCGTCGAGTAGTGCACGCCGTGCGGCTCGAGCTCTGCCTGCGCCTCCTGCAGGGCGACCTGGATCGCGGTGCTGCCCGTCTTGTGCGGGCCGATGTGCACCAGCCGGGCCCCCGGGGGCAGCAACAGGCTCTCGGACGACATCTCAGTGAACTCACTCGGGCAGGAGGGCGGGCCAACGACCGGATCACCATACCCAGCGGGAACGGCGTCTCGGGGCGCGGAGCCCGGGTCTGAGAGGATGCTCGCCATGGATTCGAACCCCGCCCGCACGAGGAACGTCGCCGTGCTCCTGGCCGGTGGCGTGGGCGCCCGCATCGGCCTGGCCATCCCCAAGCAGCTGATCAAGGTCGCGGGCAAGACGATCCTCGAGCACGCGCTGATCGCGCTGCACAGCCACCCGAAGGTGGACGAGGTCCTGATCATGATGGCCCCGGGCCACCTCGACGCCGTCCGCGCGATCGTCAAGGGCGGTGACTACGCCAAGGTCACCGCGATCCTCGAGGGCGGCGACAGCCGCAACGAGACCACGCTGCGTGCCCTGGACGCCCTCGGAGACGACGAGTGCCACGTGCTCTTCCACGACGCCGTCCGGCCGCTGGTCACCCCCCGGATCATCGAGGAGTGCTTCCTGGCGCTCGAGTCCTACCCGGCCGTCGACGTGGCGATCCCCTCCGCCGACACGATCATCGAGGTCCGCGACGACAACACCATCCGGGAGATCCCGCCGCGGGCGGCGCTGCGCCGCGGCCAGACCCCGCAGGCCTTCCGCTCGTCGGTGATCAAGGCGGCGTACGCCAAGGCCTGGCAGGACCCCGACTTCGTGGCGACCGACGACTGCACCGTCGTCCTGCGCTACCTGCCGGACGAGCCGATCGTCGTCGTCCACGGTGACGAGCGGAACATGAAGGTCACCGAGCCCATCGACGTCTACCTCGCCGACAAGCTCTTCCAGCTGACGAGCAACGACCTGCCGGCCCCGCGGACCGAGGACGAGTACCACGCGGCCCTCGCGGGCCGGTCGATGGTGGTCTTCGGTGGGAGCTACGGCATCGGCGCCGACATCGCAGCTCTCGCGACCCGGCTCGGTGCCGACGTCTTCACGTTCAGCCGCTCCAGCACCAACACCCACGTCGAGCGACGCACCGACATCGCCGACGCCGCCCGGCACGTGATCGAGAAGACCGGTCGGGTCGACTTCGTCGTGAACACGGCCGGCGTGCTGCCGCGCGGCGAGCTCCTCGACACCAGCGAGGAGACCATCTACTCCGCGACCGAGATCAACTACCTCGCGCCCGTCTTCATCGCGCAGGTGTTCTTCCCGCTGCTCAAGGAGACGGCCGGCTCGATGCTGCTCTTCACGTCCAGCTCCTACACGCGCGGCCGAAGCGGCTACAGCCTCTACTCCTCCGCCAAGGCCGCGACCGTGAACCTCACCCAGGCCCTCGCCGACGAGTGGGCGGGCGACCGGGTCCGGGTCAACTGCATCAACCCCGAGCGCACCGGCACCCCGATGCGCACCAAGGCCTTCGGCCAGGAGCCCCCCGGCAGCCTCCTGGAGTCCGAGGTCGTGGCCCAGACGTCCCTGGACGTGCTGCTCTCCCCCCAGACCGGGCACATCTACGACGTCCGCAAGGACGACCCGCTCGCCGCGCTCGAGGCCGGCCACGGCGCCGAAGGTGACGGCGGGGACCCCGTATGAGCAGCCCGGGTGCCCACGAGGAGTCCGGGTCGCCGCGGGTCAAGGAGCGGCGGGCGAAGCGCCGCGCGACCCTGAGGGAGGCGGAGCGCCGGATCCCCATCAACTTCTCGATCGTCGGCGTCCAGAAGGCCGCGACCAGCACGCTCTACGGGATGCTCGTCGAGCATCCCGCCGTGGCCGGCGGCCCCGAGAAGGAGATGCGGCTCTTCATCCGCGAGCGCCTCAACTGGGAACAGCCCAAGTTCAAGCGCTACGCCCGCGCGTCCGACGACCCGCGGGCCACCCTCGCCGGCGACGCCACCCCGGCGTACTTCTTCTGGCCGCACGCGATCGAGCGGATGAGCCGCTACGACCCGGCGCTCAAGCTGGTCGTCACCCTCCGCGACCCCATCGAGCGGGCCTTCTCGCAGTGGTCGATGGAGCGCACCTGGAACCCCGCGTTCCCGGAGCTGCCCGAGGCCATCGACCGATTCGCGGCCGCCACGATCCCGGACTCGATCCCGGACGACGTGCCCCCCAGCCGGCTGCGCAAGGAGTCGCTCTTCACCCGGGGGCTCTACGGCCAGCAGCTGCGCCGCGGCCTGCGCTTCTTCCCGCGCGAGCAGTGGCTGGTCCTCGACTTCCGCGACGTCTTCGCGCGCCAGGCCGAGACCCTCGACCGCGTGACCGACTTCCTCGGCGTGCAGCGCTTCGAGGACTACCCACCGGTCCTGCACAAGAACCAGACACCGAGCGACCACGCGGGCGAACCGCCCACGGTCGAGCAGGTCACCCGGCTGGTCGAGCTCTACGCCCCGGACCTGCGCGAGCTGCACGAGCTGTCCGGCCTCGACGTGAGCGGCTGGACCACCAGCCGGGTCGTGGCCGGGGAGCTGTCCGTCGAGGAGTTCACGGCGGCGCTCAACCGCAAGCTGGGCCTGCAGGCGGGCTAGGCACCGGAGCGGTCAGCGGCGACGCAGGCGTCGGGACACGCGGCCGGCCAGGGCACGCGCGAGCTCGCGGCCACCGGCCTCGTCGACCAGCCGGCCGGCGGGGCGAGCGGGTCCGGCTTCCGCGGCGTCGTTCGCGACCCGCTCGCGAGCCGCCTTCGCGCCGGCGCGCCGGGCCTGCGCCCGCGCCTCCTCCATCGCGTCGTGGCTGATCGCGGCCGAGTCCGCGAAGAGCCGCGCGAAGCGCTCGCCCTGCTCCGCGATGCGCGCCGAGGCCGAGGCGTCGTCGCCGTGGGCGTCGGCCAGCACCTCCAGCGCGTCCCAGATCTGCTGGGCGATGTCCTGGAGCTCGGCGGGGATCTGCAGCTCGGCCCAGGTGACCCGGTGTCGCCGCAGGTCGGGGTCGATGAACTCGTCGACGGCGCTCGGCTCGCCCGAGGCGAGATCCACGTCGTAGTGCAGGCCGAGGTCCTCACCGAGCCCGGCCAGGATCGGGCGCCAGGACTCGAGAAGGTCGGTGTAGCGCACGAAGGCCCGCGGGAGGCCGCGCGTCTCGCGCTCGCTGATGACCGAGCTGTTGATCCAGCGGGCGACGTTGAAGGTCTCGTAGCGGCGGCGCTGCTCCTCGTCGTCCGGGTTCGCGTAGTAGGTGGCGCGGCTGCCGACGACCTCGGCCGGGTGGCGGAGCATCGAGATGTAGCGGATGTCCATGCCGGACTGCTCGGCCGCCTCGCGCCACAGCGACTGGGTCCAGACCGTGCGCGGGTCCTTGACGACGAGCTGGTCCCCGTCGGGCGCGTGCTCCGCGACGAAGTCGACGAGGCGCTGTCGCCGCTCGGGCGTGATCGCGGCCTGGGCGCGCTCGAACGCGGTCGGCCGGCTGTCGAACTCGTGGATGCCGGCCGCCTTGGCGATCTCCTTGTGGAAGCCGACTGCCCACGTCGACTCGAAGAACCCCTTGGGGTTGGAGTCGTTGGCACCGAGGTGGGGTCCGGGCACGTTGAGACCCAGGTGGTGCAGGGTCCCGGACATGGTGCTGGTGCCACTGCGTCCGGTCCCGGTGATCAGCACGAGGCGGCTCATCAGCCCTCCCGCGGACCGGTCCGGCCCTGATCCGTCCTGCGCTGCAAGCCAGCCCGCAGGCGCCTCACCACCCGGCCCGGCAGGGACGGGCCGCGCGTGGGCCCGTTCGCCTCGAGCTGCTTCTCGAGGCGCGCGCGGGCGCGGACCCGCACTCCCTTGCGGGCCCTGGCGGCCGCCTCGTTGCGAGCCCGCCGCACCGTCGGCTGGACCATCGAGAGGGCGACGGCGTGGGCCCGGGCGTACTCGTGGCGGAGCACCTCGAGCTTCCCGGCGGTCTCGTCGGACTCCCCGTGCTCGGCGAGCTCGCCGAGCGCGTCGAACGTGCGGTCCCCGAGGAGCTGGAGGTGCGGCGGGACCGACGACTCCTCGGACCAGCCGGGCTTCATCCGGCGCAGCTTGGGGTCGATGAAGTCGTCGACCGGGTGCGGCTTCTCCTCGGGCTCGGGCGTCAGCGGCAGCCCCAGGTCGTCGCGGAGCCGGACCAGCTCGGTGCGCCAGTCGGACGTCAGGTTGGGGTAGTGCACGAGCGACCGGGCCGAGCCGGCGGTGAGCTTCTCGGTCATGAGCGCGACGTTGATCCAGCCGGCCACCGCCGGGACCTCGCTGGAGTTGTAGTAGCTGCTGCGGCTCGAGGACACCTCCGCCGGGTGCCGGAGCATGATCACGAAGCGCGGGTCGACGCCGACCCGCTCGGCGGCGTGCACCCAGAGGTCGCGGAACCACACCATGCGGGGGTCCTTGATCACCAGGCGACCGTGCTTCTCGAGGCGGGGGGCAAGCCAGTCGTGCAGCTCGTCGCGGACGGCCTGGTCGGCCAGGGACTTCTGGAGCCGCTTGAGGACGTCGGGGTTGGTGTCGAGCGGGCGGACCCCCGACGCGCGCAGCAGGCGTCGGTGGAAGTTGACGACCCAGCGGGGCTCGAAGAAGCCGGACGGGTTGGTCTCGTTGCCCTTGATGGCCTGGGGCACGGTGTAGCCGCTGTACGACAGGGCGCCTGCCATCGTGCTGGTGCCGCTGCGGCCCGGGCCGAGGACGAACACCAGGGACTGCTCACCGGTCGCGGCGGTCCCTGCACCGGGGTCCTGGTCGGCTGCTGCCACGATCGATCGTCCTCCGGTGCTGCTGGGATGGCGGTCCGGCCGGGCTGTCCCGGCCATGTCGGAGGCTATCAGCCGGGCGCCGTCGCCCCGGCCGTCAACCGGGGCCCGGAACGACGCTGCGGCGGTGCCCGGACGGGCTCCTCAGGCGGGTGGTGCGTCGCCCCGGGGCACGAACACGGCGTCGACGAAGCGGGCGCCGGCCGAGCCGTCCTCCAGGTCGAGGTAGTCCTTGCGGAACACCTCGTACGCCGCGGCGTACTCGTCGCGCAGCCGGTCCAGGTCGAGCAGCCGGTCGACCACCTCGTCGGTCGTGGAGACGAGCGGGCCGGGTGCCGTCGGCTCGAAGTCGAAGAGCCAGCCGCGGGTGTCCTTGTAGCGCTGGAGGTCCGGCACCTGGAAGACCATCGGCTTGCCGGTGACACCGAAGTCGAAGCGCAGCGAGGAGTAGTCGACGATGGCGGCGTCCGCGGCGAGGTAGAGGTCGGAGATCTCGGGGTAGTCGGTGACGTCGACGCAGCCGGCCACGCTGCCCGCCCGCCGCGCGGTGCGCGCGTTGAAGGCGTGACCGCGGATCAGCAGGACGTAGTCGTCGCCGAGCCGCTCGTGGGCCCGGGCGAAGTCGAGGAACTCGGGCATCAGCGCGCGGTTGTCGTCGACCGCCAGATAGTCGCGGAACGTCGGCGCGTACAGCACGGCCGTCTGGTGGCCCTCGATGCCCAGGGCGGCCCGCGTCTGCGCACGGATCTCGTCGGCCTCCGGCGAGTGCAGCACGTCGTTGCGCGGGTAGCCGATCTCCAGCACCTCGCCGTGGTAGTTGAAGTCCCGGGCGAGCAGCGGGGTGGCGTAGCGCGCCGGCGAGACGAGGTAGTCCCACTCGGCCGCGCGGGCGTCGTACGCGTCGATCCGCGCCTGGGAGAACTGCACGTTGCGCCAGTGCGGGTGCCCCATCTGCTTGAACGGGTAGCCGTGGAACGTCTGCACGAGCACCTGACCGGCGGGCTTCTGGTGGAACTCGGGCTGGTACATGTTGTCGAGGTAGTAGGTCGCCGAGGCCAGCAGGTGGTACCACTCCGGGCTGTTCACGATCACCGGGATGCTGCCCTCGGGGAGCGGGATGGAGTGGTCGTGGACGGCCCAGTAGACGGGCAGGTCCGAGCCGCGCCGCCGCAGCTCGCGCTGGACGGACAGGCCGTTGTCGGTGGCCGACTCCCCGAAGTAGGAGCGGATCAGGAGGCCGCGGGTGAGCTCGCCCGACGGCGGTGTCATCCGGAGCCGGTGCTGCTGGTAGGCACCGCTGCCACCGCCGGTGGGACGCCGCAGGGTCAGGCGTACGCCGGCCTCCGGGCCGCGGACGACGCGGCCCTCGAGCCTGTCGGTCTGGACCTGGACGGGCAGGGCGTCGCTGAGGACCGTGGACACCTGGAGCGGCAGGGTCACCTCGCGACCGGCGGACGTGGTGATCTCCACGGTCAGGTCGTGGACACCGACCGGGAGCGGCCAGCGCCCGAAGCGGTAGACCTCGCGGCGCAGCTCGCACTCGACGACGAACCGGCCGCCGTCCACGGTCACGGCCGGGCTCGACGTACGGCTGCGGATGCTGGTCACGGTGAGCCGCAGCGAGGCGACCGGTTCGCCGAACGTGCGCCCCTCGATGCGGAGCACACCGGTCTCGTCGACCGAAGCGGCGTCGGCGACGGCCCCGAGCCGCCACTGGCGCGCCACCAGCTCGCCGTCCCGGGTGGTCTCGAGGACCAGGCCGTCGCCGGCGTACGCCGGGAGGGCGTCGTCGGCGGGCACCAGCGCGACGCGGTCGCCGTCGGCCGTCCAGCCCTCGATCCGCCACTCGTCCGACTCGCCGTCGCGGCGGGTCGGCGCCTCGGGCAGCTCGATGCGGAAGGTCTGGGGGGAGCCGGCCGCGACCGCGGCCTCGGCGCGGTGCCGGGTTCGCGCGGCCGCCACCCGGTGCAGCTCCACGGGCGCGTCGGCGGCCACGGTGCCGGTGACCACCCGGCCCTCGAGGCGCGCCTCGTTGACGCGGACCCCGGCCTGGTCGACCCGGAGCCGCAGCACCCGGTTGAACTGCCACTCGGTGAGCACCCGGCCGCCCGCGCGCAACGTGAGCGCGGGGACGACGCCGGCGGCGCCGCTGCGGAGCAGCTTGTTGATCCGCTCGGTGACCGTGAAGCCGCCGGCCTCGACCCGGAGCAGCACGGTCCAGGAGGTGCCCTGGGCGGCGTCGGCCACGATGTCGGAGATCGGGATCTCGACCCCGAACGAGCCCGGGGCGTAGTCGCACCACGGGTCGTCCTCGGGCGGCGGGAACGCGGGCCGGGGCCGCTCGGTGGCCCAGAAGACCCGCTCCACACCCGTGCGGTCCTCGCGCAGGACGACCGCGACACGGGCGTCGTGGACGGCGAGGTCGACCTTGCCCAGGTAGGCCCAGCCGGAGATCCAGGCGCTGGCGCCCCCGTCGGGCCGGTGCACCCAGTGCAGGTTCTCGATCGAGTGCCAGAGCTGGAGCTGCTCGGGCCGGAGCACGAAGAGCGAGTCCTCGAGCTCGGGGTCGCCCAGGAACGGCAGCTCGAGCAGCACGCCGTCGTCGCGCACCCGCGACGGCCACTGGTCGAGCCGGAGACCCTTCTGGCGCACCAGCTCCTGGGCGTCCGCCCGCCGGTCGGCCAGGGCCAGGCGCAGCAGGACGCGGCGACCGGGCATGGTCCGCTCCCAGACCCAGTCGGCGGCCCCGTCGCTGAGCTCACGGACCGCCGCGACCAGCTCGTTCCAGTAGTCGTCGTCGACCGTGCCGGGGCTGGTGAGGTACCAGTGGAAGTGCACGTCGAAGAGGGTCAGCCGCCACGCCTCGTAGAGCGCGGGCGAGAGCTCCTGCGTGAGCACGTCCCGGCTGGCCCGCCAGGCGGCGATCCGGTCACGCAGGTCGCCGATGCTCGCGGTCTGCTGGCTGATCGAGCTCTGGTCCTCGCGGGCGCGGTAGCGGTAGACGATGTCGGGGATGACGTCGATGGACCGGGCCCGCCCGAGGAGCTGGGTGATGATCGGCTGGTCCTCGTAGGCGACACCCTCGCGGAACCAGAGCCCCTGGGCCTCCCAGAACTCGCGCCGGAACAGCTTGTTCCAGGTGTAGAGGTTGCGCAGCATCGGGGTGAACTCGTCGAGGGTCACGCCGATCCGTCGGTCGTCGTGCACGGTGCGCACCCAGTTGGGCGACCAGGACCCGACCAGGTTGAAGCGCTCGACGGAGCCGACGACCAGGTCGGATCCGCTGGCCTCGATGGTCGTGAACAGGGCACGCAGCGCACCGGGCGGCAGGAGGTCGTCGGAGTCGACGAACGTCAGGTGGCGCCCGCGCGCGTGCCGGACGCCGGTGTTGCGGGCGGCACCGAGCCCGCCGTTCTCGCGGGTGATCAGCCGGACCCGGTCGTCGCGCCGGACGTACTCCTCGGCGATCGCGCGCGAGCCGTCGGGCGAGCCGTCGTCGACGAGGAGCACCTCGATGTGGGCGAGGTCCTGTTCGAGGATGCTGTCCAGGCACTCGGCGAGGTAGCGCTCGACGTTGTAGAACGGCACGATCACGCTGACGTCCGGGCGGCGGACCCGGCGCCCGACCCGACTGTCGGCAGCCCGACGGGCCACCCGCCGGGCCAGGCCGCCACCACGTCGGGCGAGGTCCCGCGCGGTCATCGGGTCCTTCCCGCGGTGCGGACGGCAAGCGCGTCTGCGTAGTGCCGCCACCGGTCGCCGCACGGGACCAGCTCGTCGTCCCACGGCTTGCCCACACCGGCGAAGTGGATCACGCCGGGGTCGTCGACGCGCTCGATCAGCGGGAGCGCGTTCCAGCGCGGGTCGAGCTCGACGCGGTCGTGGCCGGCGTAGGCGTTGAGGACGTCCTGGTCGTTGAGCCCGAAGCGGCCGACCATCGGGAGGAACTGCTCGACGAAGCCGTCGGCGCGCATCCGGGCCAGGTCGAGCACGAGGACCCCGGCGTTGAAGGCCTGGAAGTCGAAGGCGTGCCTGGCGGACATGGTCCGGCGGAGCTCGGAGGCGAGCTCGGGGGCGAGCTTGTCCCCCGCCAGCCGCCACAGGGTGGCCCCCGACTGGCGCGCGGGGCGGCCGGCGACCGGGTGGCCCTCGAGGTCGAGGGCACCGAGCGCGCACACGTCACCCTCGGTGACGGTGTCGATGTCGATGTAGGTCAGCCGGTCGAGCTCGCGGAGCACCTCGGGGAGCAGCAGCCGGTCCATCGTCGCCACGCTGATGTGCCCGAGCATCCGGGTCACCTCGCCGTAGTCGACGTCGTCGAAGCCGAAGAACGTCACCGGCAGGTCCGGGAACAGGCCGCTGAACCAGGCCTGGTAGTCGTTGTCGAGCCCGCGCGCTGTCACCCACAGGCGCACCGGACCGGACGCGTTGCCCAGCATCGACTCGACCGTCACCGGCAGGTGGTCCTTGAAGTTCTCGTCGAGGCTCATCGCCACGTCGGTCACGAGCGCCGGGTCGACCGACTCGTGCGGCCCGTGCCGGCGGGCACCGATGCGCAGGTCCTCGACGACGGCGGCGGGGTCCCATCCGGCGGCGCGGGCCGGAGCCGGTGCCGTGTGCCGCGCCCGTGCCTCGTCGACGAGGAGGGCGGTCAGCTGGCGCCACTCGGCGTACAGCTCGGTCTCGGGCGTGCCGGTGAGGATCAGCTCGTGCACGCGGGCCAGCAGCTCGCGGATGCCGTCACGCATCTGGGTGAACGCGGGCTTGTCGGGCGTCATCCCGAGCAGGCCGTCGAAGCGGACGTCGCCGAGCATCGGCGGGCGGAACTTCGCCTTGAGGCCCAGCGACGTGGCGGGCAGGTAGGAGTGGAGCCGGCTGGTGACGACGCGGGTGAAGCGCCGCTGGTACCCCTCGAGCAGCTCGACGGCGGCCCGGGTGCCGGAGACCAGCGTCGCCTCGCGGAACTCGGTGCCGGCGTGCGTCGCGACCTCCGTGGGCGCCTTGATGGCGGCGAGCTGTGCGGGCGGCAGGTCGACCGCGCCGACGACGCCCTCCCCCTCGCGCTCGACCGTGGAGGTGTCCGGGAAGACGGCGTTGACCGTCGTCGTCAGGCAGCCGGTGAAGAACGCGTCGACCCCGGCGCTCAGCAGGAGGTCGACGGTCGTCCAGTCGCGGCAGCCGATCGGGCCGTGTGCGCGGAGGTAGTCGATGGTCTCGGGCGTGAGCGCCTTGACCCGGTTGAGGTGGAACGAGACGAAGACCGGGGTGATGTTCGGGTGGTACGGCAGACCGAACCGGAGCCGGAACGTCGAGTGCAGGTGCCAGCCGAACGCGATCATCCAGGTGTTCTCGGGAACCTCGTCACCCGCGCTGAAGTCGCGGCTGACCGGCATCAGGTGCACCTTCGCCGGTGCTGCCTCGGGGCTGCCGGGCAGGTGCAGCTCGGGACGGACCCGGCCCTGGAGCTCGGTCATCAGCTCCCCGAGCCCGTCCTGCCCGGAGAACGCGACCCCGCGGAAGCGGGCCAGGTTGCCGAGCATGGCGAGCGTCTGGACGTAGTCGCCCACGTTGCGCGAGGCCCGGTCGAAGTCGGGCTGGTGGTAGTCCATGACGCCGATCGAGATCTCGCCGGCGGCGGGTGGGTCGAGCGGCTGCGGATGCGTCCACCGGCGCAGGCCGGCCAGCACCTCGGCGTCGCGCTCCCCCACCTGGTCGGGGTCGCGGCGCGCGGCCTCGTCGACGAGCTCGCGCGCCACGCCGCCGTGGCTGGTGGCGAGGAACCGTCCGGCCAGCTCGACCAGCGTCGTGACGTCGTACGACGGGCCGCGGGCACCGAGGTCGAGCGCCACGTCGAGCGCGGCCGACGAGCCCTCGGCCAGCGCGCAGGTGACCGCCTCGACGGGGACGAGCTCGGCGAGCGTGGCCGGGTCGACGTCGGCCAGCTCGCGCCACGCGAGGTCGTGCTCGGCCATCGAGTGCAGGACCAGTCCGGTGCCGACGTGGCCCAGGGAGGCACCGTCGGGCAGGTCGGAGGTGCCGAGCACGAAGGCGCGTGCGGTCGCGCGCTGGCCGGTGTCGCAGAGCGCGCGCACGGTGTCGACGTAGGCCCGACGCAGCCCGTGGCCGGTGGCGACCCGGTCGCCGAAGACGGACATCGCGCGGGCGCGCCGGGCGGTCGCGGCCACGGTGCCGACGGCCTCCCCCTCGAGGTCGAAGCCATCGTGGGAGTTGGGTACGGCGTCCTTGCCGAGGACGGCCTGCGCCACCCGCCACTGGATGCGGGACTGACGGACCCGGCGCTTGCGGTCCGTGGGCCCGTCGCTGGG
>JAOPYB010000220.1 GCA_025964835.1 Nocardioides sp.
ACCGTCTCGCTGCTGGCCGCCGTCGTCCTCTACATCTTCGCGGCCGGCGTCGTGAAGGGCTTCGCGTTCGCGCTCGGTCTCTCCACGGTCATCGACCTCGCGATCTTCTTCTGGTTCACGCACCCGACGGTGTCGTACCTCGCTCGCTACCGCTTCTTCAACCAGGGCCACAAGCTCTCGGGGCTCGACCCCGAGGCGCTGGGCATCGATCGACTTCCCGCGGGAGGGAGGGCCTGATGGGCAAGTTCTCACGGCTCGGCAACGACCTCTACAACGGTCGCCGGTCGGTCGACTTCGTCGGGCGCGCCTGGCTCTGGTACGCCATCTCCGGCCTCATCGTGCTGCTGGCCGTGTTCGGGCTCTACTTCAAGGGCCTGAACATGGGCATCGAGTTCGTGGGCGGTGCCGAGTACAAGGTCACGAACGTGCCCGCCCAGGGTATGGAGCAGTCCTCGGTCGACGACCTGCGCTCCGCGGTCGCCAGCACCGGCATCGCCGCGGCCGAGCAGCCGGTGGTCAACACCAGCGGCCGCAACGGCATCCTGGTGCAGGTCAAGCCCGTCACGACCGACCAGAGCGCCACGATCAAGCAGACGATCGCCGACATCACCGGTGCGCGGCCGGAGAACGTCAGCTCCACCGAGATCGGGCCGAGCTGGGGCAAGGAGATCGCCAAGCGTTCGGCGATCGGTCTCGTGGTCTTCCTGGTGCTCGTCGTGCTCTTCATCTGGGCGTACTTCCGCCAGTGGAAGATGTCCGTGGCCGCCATCGTCGCGCTCGCCCACGACCTCGTCATCACGATCGGCGTCTATGCGCTGTCGGGGTTCGAGGTCACGCCCGCGACCGTCACTGGCCTGTTGACGATCCTCGGTTTCTCGCTCTACGACACCGTGGTGGTGTTCGACAAGGTGCGTGAGAACACCAAGGGCCTGCGTGAGCGGCGCACGACGTACGCCGCCCAGGCCAACCTTGCCGTCAACCAGACCCTCGTGCGGTCGATCAACACCTCGATCGTGGCGTTGATCCCCGTGGGCGCGATCCTCTACGTCGGCGCCGTCCAGCTCGGCAGCGGGGCGCTGAAGGACCTCGCGCTCGCCCTGTTCGTCGGCATGGCCGCGGGCGCGTACTCCTCGATCTTCATTGCGACGCCCCTGCTGGTGCAGCTGAAGTCGACCGAGGACGAGGTGAAGCTCGCCGAGAAGCGCGACAGGGCCCGCAACCGCGCGGTCGACCCGTACGCCTCGGTTCCCGCGTTCACCGAGGAGATGCCGGTCGCGGCCGCCCCTGCCGGCGTCCCGCCGGAGCTCGACGAGGACGACGAGGACGGTCCGATCTCGAAGGCCCCGGCCGTGCGCCGCCCGCCGGAGGCCGCCGGTCGCGGCCGGGTCGCTCCGCCGGCCCGTGGGCCGGTGGGTCCGAGCGGTGCCGCGGGACGCCAGCAGCCGTCGCGCCAGACGCGCTCCAAGCGGGGCAAGAAGTGACCCTGGGACCAACCGTCCAGTCGGTCGAGGCAGCCGCCCGCGACGCCCTGGACCGGTTGGTCCTCGACGTCGAAGACTTCCCCGAGCCCGGCATCGTCTTCAAGGACATCACGCCGCTGCTCGCCGACCACGACGGCTTCGCGGCCGTCGTCGCAGCCCTGGCGGCCGCCGGCCGGGACGCCGACGGCACCGTGGTCGTCGACAAGGTGATCGGCATGGAGGCTCGCGGGTTCATCCTCGCCGCGCCGGTGGCCCTGGCACTCGGCACGGGCTTCGTGCCGGTCCGCAAGGCCGGCAAGCTCCCACGGGCCGCGCACGCCGTCTCCTACGCCCTCGAGTACGGCGACGCCACGCTCGAGCTGCACCGCGACGCCATCGCGCCGGGGGAGCGGGTGCTGCTCGTCGACGACGTGCTCGCCACCGGCGGCACGGTCAAGGCGACCCGCGAGCTGGTCCAGAGGTGCGGCGGCGTCTGCACCGGTGTCGCCGTCCTCATGGAGCTCAGCTTCCTGCCGGGACGCGCCACGGTCGGTGACCTCCCGGTGACCTCGCTGATGACGGTCTGAGCCACTCCGCCGCCCAACTAGACTGGTCCGGTGACCGACGAGACCGCCATCCCGCCCACGCGGGAACGTGCGCCCGAACCCGTCACCTCCAGTCGCAGCATGCGCTCGCGGCTCGCCCGGATGGGCACCCGCAACCAGCCCGGCAACCCGGTCCTCGAGCCGCTGTTCCGCGCGGTCCGCACCAACCACCCCAAGGCCGACCTGGCGCTGCTCGAGCGCGCCTACGTCACCGCGGAGAAGATGCACGGCACCCAGATGCGCAAGAGCGGTGACCCCTACATCACCCACCCGCTCGCCGTCACCACCATCCTGGCCGGCATCGGCATGACCGAGCCCACGCTGGTCGCCTCCCTGCTGCACGACACGGTCGAGGACACGCCGTACACCCTCGACCAGGTCCGCGAGGAGTTCGGCGACGAGGTCGCCCTGCTCGTCGACGGCGTCACCAAGCTCGACAAGGTCAAGTACGGCGACTCGGCGCAGGCCGAGACGATCCGCAAGATGATCGTCGCGATGTCGCGCGACATCCGGGTGCTCGTCATCAAGCTGGCCGACCGCCTCCACAACATGCGGACGCTGCGCTACGTCAAGCAGGAGACCCAGGAGCGGGTCGCCCGCGAGACCCTGGACATCTACGCGCCGCTGGCCCACCGGCTCGGCA
>JAOPYB010000027.1 GCA_025964835.1 Nocardioides sp.
ACCACGTGGCCCGGCTCGAGCTGGTCCAGGAGCTGCAGAGCCACGGCTTCACGCTGTCGGCGATCGAGAAGTACGTCGCGAACATCCCCCGCGACGCGACCCCCGAGGACATCGCCCTCCAGCGCACGATGCTCGCGCCGTGGCAGCACGAGGCACCCATCGAGATGACCCGCGCCGAGCTCGACGGGCGCGCCGGACGCCCGCTCACCGACGAGGACCTGACCACGCTCGCGGCCCTCGGGGTCGTCTTCCAAGGGCGGCGGGGCCGCTACCAGGTGGCCGTCTCGCAGCTCTCGGTCGGCCTGGGCCTGCTGGACCTCGGCTTCCCGACGGAGGCGGCGCTGGCGGCGGCCGACGTGTACGCCGCCCACGGCCGGGCGATCGCGGAGGAGCTCTACGAGGTGTTCCGGACCAAGGCCTGGCCGGTCTACAAGGAGTCGGGCACCCCGCCCGAGCGGGTGCGCGCGGTCGTGGAGCGGCTCAAGCCGCTGTCCATCGCCAGCCTCGTGGCCGCCTACGAGAGCGCGATGGACGAGACGAAGCGCGAGGGGATCGCCCAGCGAGCCCGCTGACGCACGCCCGGCCGTTCCCGGGTGCGGCGACCTAGGGTGGCCCCATGAGCGACTCCCCGACCGTCCTGGTCACCGGCGCCACCGGCTTCATCGGGCGGCGGCTCGTCCCCGAGCTCGTCGAGCGGGGGATGACGGTGCGGGCGATGACCCGGCGCCCGGAGGCGTACGACGGCCCCGGCGAGCCGGTGGGCGGCGACGTCCACGACCGCGACTCCCTCACCGGGCCGCTCGACGGTGCCGACGTGGCGATCTACCTCGTGCACTCCCTCGACGACCCCGAGTTCGAGCGCAAGGACGCGGAGGCGGCGCGGACGTTCGGCCGCGCGGCGGCCGCGGCCGGCGTGCAGCAGATCGTCTACATGGGCGGGCTCGGTGCGGACGACGACGACCTGTCCGCGCACCTGCGCTCCCGGCGCGAGGTCGAGGGCCTGCTCGGGGAGGCCGGTGTCCCCGTGACCGTGCTCCGCGCCGCGATCGTGGTCGGGGCCGGAGGCATCTCGTGGGAGCTGACCCGCCAGCTGGTGAAGAACCTGCCCGCGATGGTCGTTCCGAGGTGGGTCGGCACGATGACCCAGCCGATCGCTCTCGACGACGTCGTGCGCTACCTCGCCGGCGTCATCGGGCAGGAGCGGGCCCTGGGCCGGGTCTTCGAGATCGGTGGGCCGGAGCAGATGAGCTACCTCGAGATGCTCCAGGTGGCCGCCGAGATCTCCTCCGGCAAGCGGGTGCCGATCATCAGGGTGCCGGTGCTGACGCCGCGACTGTCGTCGTACTGGCTGGCGCTGGTCACCGACGTCGACGTCACCACGGGCCGCAACCTCATCGACTCCATGGGGACCGAGGTGATCGTCACCGACCGCTCGATCCAGGAGATCGTGCCGGGTGAGCCGATGTCCTACGCGGAGTCCGTACGACGGGCGCTGGACGAGGGCGGGCGCACGTAACCGTTCGATTGCTGGGAATGACACCGGGTCCGGGCCGGACCGGGTGCTCTTGCCAATTGAACGGGACCACACCTCAGCCGAAGAGGGCCGGCAGCAGGAAGAGCATCGCCACCGACCACGTGACGTGGGTGAGGATGGGGCCGAGGATGCCGCCGGAGGCGCGACGCTGGAGGCCGACGACGGCGCCGAGCAGCACGGCCGCGAACGCCAGCATCACGTTGCCGGTGGCCAGGGTCGCGATCGCGTAGGCCACGGTGGTGACCTGCACGGGGTAGCGCGGGATCGCGGCGTACGCCGCACCCCGGAAGAAGAGCTCCTCAGCGACCCCGTTCACGGCCGTGATGAACACGAGCAGCGGCCACGAGCCGCTGTCCGCGTGGTCGAGCACCGACTGCACCTGGTCGTAGAGGAACGGGATCTGCCGGACCACCAGTCCACCCAGCAGGAAGACGCCGGCGAGGCCGAGGCCGATCAGGACGGGCGTCACGACCGGCCGCCGGTCCACGCTGCGGTAGGCGATCCGGCCCAGGTGCAGCGGGCCGGACGCGAACGCACCGACCGTCCACACGCCGGCCAGCGCGATCGTGGCGGGGTAGAACCAGGCGTTGCCCGGCTCGATCCGCAGCGAGAAACCGAGGACCACGCCGCCGACCACGACGAACGCGAGGGTGACGACCTGCCGGCGCCGCAAGGCCTCCGGGCTCTCCCGGTGGTCGCGCGGGACGACGTCCCACAACGCACGCTGCAGCCACGTCCGCACACCGATCACCCCCTCGGCGCGACTCTACGGGGGGTTCGGGGACGTCTCCGAGACCGGTCCGGCAGGCAGCCTGATCTCGAGGACGGCGCCCGGGCCCCCGTCGACGACCCGCACCCGGCCGCCGTGCGGCTCGACGAAACGGCGGGACGGCCGATCCGCTCGACGCACAGCGGTACGGCGCTCTCGAGCCTGGCCAGGAGCAACAGGTCGGCGACGAGGTGCTCGAGCCGGGCCGTCTCCTGGAGGACCTCGTGGGCCGCCGTCGCCCAGTCGGCCTCGCCCGGGTCGGCAGCCGCGGCGACCCTCGAGGTGCCGGTCACCCGCGACCAGCGCGGCGGCCCCTCGACGCCTCCGCGGCGGATCAGGGACCGCAGCCGCGCGACGAACACCGGGAACGAGAAGGGCTTCGTCAGGTAGTCGTCGGCGCCGAGGTCGAAGGCGTCGACCTGGTCGCACTCGCCGTCCTTCGCACTCAGCATCAGCACGGGCGTCCAGTCCCCGGCCGCCCGCATCTGCTTGCAGATGTCGTAGCCGTTCAGTCCGGGCAGCATGATGCCGAGCACGACCACGTCGTACGCCCGGTCAGTGCGCACGCGACGCCGGCGAGACCGTCGTGCTCCACCTCGGTGAGCAGGCCCTCGGCCGCCGGCCCGCGCGCGATCGCGCGGGCGAGCGTGCGTTCGTCCTCCACCAGCAAGACCCGCACCGGCGACGCCCTTCCCGTGCACAGGATGGGCCACCCACCTGATAGCGCTCTCAGGTTGTCTCAGCGTTCCCACAGCGACCGGTGGCGATGGTGGGTGGTGTCAGATCGACCCATTCACAGGAGGAACACCTTGAAGTCACTGAAGCGAAACGCAGCCGTCCTCACCGCCGCAGCCGTGATCGGTGCCGTCGGAATCGGTGGCGTGATGTCGGCCAACGCCGACTCGCCGCAGCACTCGGGTGGCAAGACCCAGGTCGAGCAGTCCGACGGGGACGGCGAGGCGCCCGACTCGACCGAGGCGGCGAACGACGGGGAGACCAACGACGACGCCACCGACGTCGGCCCCGACGCCAACCCGAACGAGCCCGGTCACCAGGACGCCTCGGACTCGACGGCGGACGGCGAGGCCCCCGACTCGACCGAGGCCGAGAACGACGGGGAGACCAACGACGACGCCACCGACGTCGGCCCCGACGCCAACCCGAACGAGCCCGGTCACCAGGACGCCTCGGACAACGGTCAGCAGGACTGACCGCACGGTCGGACGGACGGGTCGGGTGGGCTCAGGAGCCCACCCGACCGGTCAGCGACGACCGGAGCTGAAGCCGGCCGGGCTGTGGCGAGACGTCCCGCCGGAGCTGCTGCCGCCGGCGGCCGGGCCGCGGCGCGAGCGCCCGCCCCCACCGGTGGGCTTGGAGCCACTGGGCTTCGAAGCGCTGGGCTTGGAGCCGGCGGGCTTCGCACCGGACTGGGGCGCACCCTGGCCGCGGCCCTGGCCGCCACCGGTCCCGCCAGCGCTGCCACCGCGACGACGGCGCGAGCCGGCGCCCGGTCCACCGCGGCCGCCGGAGCGTCCGCCACCGGAGCCGTTGCCACTGCCGCCACCGCTGCCGCCGGAGCCCGCGGGCACCTCGACGACGAGGCCGCCGGGCACGAGCACCCGCTCGCCCGGTGCGAGCTGGGCGAGCATCGGGTGGGCGGAGCCGGTGATCCTCGTGGTGGTCGCCTTGATGCCGGCCGCCCGGGTGAGGTCGCGGACGTCGCGCACCTGGTCGTCGGTCATCAGCGTGATCACGGTGCCCGCGGCACCGGCGCGCGCCGTACGGCCCGAGCGGTGCAGGTAGGCCTTGTGC
>JAOPYB010000282.1 GCA_025964835.1 Nocardioides sp.
CGACGTTGGTGGACTTGACGGAGGCGATGGCACGGACGCCGGGCTCGAGGCCGAGCTCCTCGGCGGCCTCCGAGCTCATCAGCGAGACCAGCCGGTAGGGACCGCAGATCATCTCGACCTGGGCCATGACGGTGTCCTTGACGACCTTGGTGACGATGCCGTGCAGCCGGTTGCGGGCGCTGACCGCCGACGCCCGGGTGCGCTCCCGGTCGGGATGGTCCGCGAGGGACTGGGCGAGGGCCGCCAGGTCGACACCGGGGATCACGGTCCGGCCCTCCGCGGTCTCGGAGGCCACCCGTCCGGCGTCGACCCAGCGACGCACGGTGTCGTCGCTGACTCCGAGCAGCTCGGCGGCTTCCGCAATCCGGTAGGTGGTCACGCGGAGATCATGCCGCAGGTGCGGTCGTTCTGTCAGCAATCCAGCCGCAGGTGCCCACTGTGCGGATGGCTCAGGTGACCAGGGCGAGCATGCTCACCGCCGCGACCAGGGCGATCGGCGTGGCGACCAGCGAGACCCGGTGGAACTCGCGGAGCGACACGTGCTCGCCCTGGCGGTCCAGGCCGCGCTTCCAGAGCAGGTTCGCCAGCGACCCGGTGTAGGTCAGCCCCGAGCCGATGTTGAGCCCCAGCAGGGCGGCCAGCACCGCCGGGGTGCCCAGCGGTGCGAGCAGCGGGACGACCAGCAGGGTGGCGGACAGGTTCGTGAGCGCGTTGGCGAGCACGGTGGCGACGACCGCGATGACCAGGAGGGCGCCGTACGACGTGGAGCCGGGCAGCAGGTCGGCCACGGCGTCGCCGAGGAAGCCCGTCGAGAGCGCGGCCACCACGACGCCCAGCGAGAGCACGAAGATCGCGAAGGAGGGGTGCGCGGCCCGCACCGCGTCGCCGACGCCGAGGAGGCCCTCCCGGCGCGCCCACCCGACCAGCACGGCCGCGACCACGGTCGAGACCCAGAACGGTTCCACCCCGAGCGGCGAGAGCGCGGCGAAGCCGACCAGCATCACGACGACCGCGACCAGCGGCACCCGCGGCAGGTCGACGTCGAGGCGGCGGGTCGGCGGCTCGGCGCGCTCGGAGAGCTCGGCGCGGAACAGCACCCGGAGCACGACGTACTCCACGATCAGCACCACGGCCAGCACCGGCGCCATCACCAGCGCGAAGCCGCCGAACGTCAGGTCGAGGTGCCGCATCGCGAGCAGGTTGGTGAGGTTCGAGACGGGGAGCAGGAGCGAGGCTGAGTTCGCCATCCGCAGGCAGGCGTAGGCGCCCGGCCGCGAGGACGTGCCCATCGCGACCGCGGCGCCGATCACGACCGGCGTCAGCAGGACGACGGTGGCGTCCAGGCTGAGGACAGCGGTCACCGCCGCGGCGAGCACGAAGACACCACCCAGCAGGCGTACGGCGCGGCCGCGGCTCACGTTGCGGACGACCTGTGCTGCGGCCGCGAACAGCCCCGCCCGGGCGCAGACGTCGGCCACGACCAGGATCGTCGCGAGGAACGCGACGACCGGGGCCAGGTGCCGGAGCGCGTCCCAGGCCTCGCCGCGGCCGAGAATGCCCGTCGCGAGCGTGACGGCGGCGGCGCCGATCCCGATCAGCGCCTCGGTGCGCCCCGACGGATGCCGGTAGGCCGTGGCCAGCAGCGCCAGGAGTGCCACCAGCGGGACGGCGTCAACGAGGGGTGGCACCCGCGAAATCTACGGCACCTGTGAGGATGGCCCCGTGAGCGAGGCGCCAGGCACGGATCCGCAGCCGCAGGAGCCGCAGCGGCCCGAGCAGCGGCCCGAGCAGCAGCCCGCGGCGCCGGGTCCGCCGGCCGGGACGCGACCGGCCCGCTACCCCCGGACCGCGAACGGGCTGATCGGCTCGCTCCTCGTCACCGTGCTCGTCATCCTCGCGTTCGTGGCGCTGCGCTCGCTCAACCGCGACGACCTCGAGGTCAAGCCGGAGCCGGTGGACTACCTGGCCACCGTGGCCGATGCGCAGGCCGGCGGCTACACGCTGGTGTACCCCGAGTCGCTGCCGGACGGCTGGATCGCTGACAGCATCGACTTCGTGCCGGGTGACCGCCCGGCGTGGGGCATCGGGATGCTGACCGACGACGGTCACTTCGTCGGCATCCGCCAGGAGGATGCCCCGGTCGACGAGTTGCTGCACACCTACATCGACAAGGACGCCTCCGAGGGTGGCTCCGTCGATGTCCCCGGGACGGTCGCGCAGACCTGGCGGACCTACTCCGACGCCGGCGGTGACCACGGGTTCGCCGCCCAGGTGGGACCCGACACCGTGCTGGTCTACGGGTCGGCGAGCGTCGCCGACCAGCGCGAGCTGCTCGAGCTGCTCAGCACCGCCAAGCGCTGAGCCGGTCCTAGCGCTGGCGCTCGTCGGTCTCGATGGCGGCGTCGAGGCGCTGCCGGGCGCCGTCGAGCCAGGCCTGGCAGGTCTTCGCGAGCTGCTCGCCGCGCTCCCAGAGGGCCAGCGACTCCTCGAGGGTGGTGCCGCCGGCCTCGAGGCGGCGTACGACGTCGATCAGCTCCTCGCGGGCGTCCTCGTAGGAGATCTGCTCCGCGGGCTGTGCCTCGGGTGCGTCCTTGCTCATGGCTGCTCCTCGTCGATCGGGTCGACCCCGGTGGTGGTGGCATGGATGCGTCCGTCGGCGACCCGCACGCTCACGAAGGCGCCGGCCTCGACCCCGTCGACCGAGGTGACGACGTGGCCGGCCGCGTCCTGGAGCACGGCGTAGCCGCGCTGGAGGGTGGCGAGCGGGGACAGTGCCCGGGCCCGGGCGCGCTGGTGGTCGATCTCGTCGGCGGCGCGGTCGAGCCGGTGGGAGACCGTGCGGCGGGCCCGCTCGCGCAGCTGGCCGACCTCGTCGGAGCGGGCGTCGAGCAGGGTGCGCGGGTCGGCCAGGGCGGGCCGGGACCGCAGGGCGTCGAGGCCGGCCTGCTCGCGGGCCAGCCAGGCGACGACCGTCGAGCGGAGCCGGTCGCGCGCCACCCGGACCCGGTGCAGCTCGTCGGTCACGTCCGGGACGACCAGCTTGGCGGCGTCGGTCGGGGTGGAGGCGCGGACGTCGGCCACCAGGTCGAGCAGCGGCGAGTCGGGCTCGTGCCCGATGGCGGAGACCACGGGCGTGCGGACCCGGTGGACCGCACGGATCAGCGCCTCGTCGGAGAACGGGAGCAGGTCCTCGACCGAGCCGCCGCCGCGGGCGATGACGATGACGGCGACCCGCGGGTCGCGGTCGAGGCGCTCGACGGCCTCGATGACCTCGCTCGCGGCGCGTTGGCCCTGCATCGCGGCGTACGCCATCTCGAAGTCGACGGCGGGCCAGCGGCGGCGGGCGTTCTCGAGGACGTCGCGCTCGGCGGCCGAGTTGGGTGCGGTGACCAGGCCGACGCACCCGGGCAGGAAGGGCAGCGGTCGCTTGAGCTCGTGGGCGAAGAGACCCTCGGCGGCCAGCAGCTGCCGGCGCCGCTCGAGGCGGGCCAGGAGCTCGCCGAGGCCGACCATCCGGATCTCGCGCGCGTAGAGGGAGAGCGAGCCGCGGTTGGCGTAGAAGGACGGCTTGGCGTGGATCACGACGCTCGCGCCCTCGACCAGCGGCGGGTTGAGGCTGTCGAAGAGCGTGCGCGAGCAGGTCACCGGCACCGAGATGTCGGCGATCGCGTCGCGGAGCGTCATGAAGACGGTGTTCATGCCGGGACGGCGGCTGACCTGGGCGATCTGGCCCTCGACCCAGACCGGCCCGAGGCGGTCGATCCAGCCGGCGATCGCGTTGGCGATCTGCCGCACCGGAGCGGGTGCCTGGGGCGACGTCTCGAGGGCCATGCTCGGGAGATTAGGCCACACAGGGGACACACCTAGACTGGGACACATGTCGACCGACCTGGGCACCCCGCAGATCCTCTCCCCCGAGGAGGCCGAGAAGGCCGTCCTGCTGGCGGCGCCGCGCGGCTACTGCGCGGGCGTCGACCGGGCCGTGGTGACGGTGGAGAAGGCGCTGGACCTGTACGGCGCCCCCGTCTACGTGCGCAAGCAGATCGTGCACAACAAGCACGTCGTCGCCGACCTCGAGTCCCGCGGCGCGATCTTCGTCGAGGAGCTCGACGAGGTGCCCGAGGGGCAGACCGTGGTGTTCTCGGCGCACGGGGTCTCGCCGGAGGTGCACACCCAGGCGGCCGTGCGCTCCCTCAAGACGATCGACGCGACCTGCCCGCTGGTGACGAAGGTCCACCACGAGGCCAAGCGCTTCGCGGCCGACGACTACGACATCCTGCTGATCGGCCACGCGGGTCACGAGGAGGTCGAGGGCACCGCGGGCGAGGCCCCCGAGCACATCCAGCTCGTGCAGAGCCCCGCCGACGTCGCCGGCATCGTCGTGCGGGATCCCGCCAAGGTCGCCTGGCTGTCCCAGACCACGCTGTCCGTCGACGAGACGATGGCCACCGTCGACGCGATCCGCGAGCGGTTCCCGTTGCTGCTGGACCCGCCCAGCGACGACATCTGCTACGCCACCCAGAACCGTCAGCTCGCGGTCAAGGAGATCTCCCCGGACACCGACCTGGTGATCGTGGTGGGCTCCGGCAACTCCTCCAACTCGGTGCGTCTGGTCGAGGTCGCGCTCGAGGCCGGCGCGAAGGCGTCGTACCGCGTCGACGACGCCTCGGAGATCGACGAGGCCTGGCTCGAGGGCGTGCGCACCGTCAGCGTCACGTCCGGCGCGAGCGTGCCCGAGGACCTCGTCGACGGGGTGCTGGCGTTCCTCTCGGCGCGCGGCTATCCCGATGCCACGGCCGTGCACAGTGCCGAGGAGTCGCTGATCTTCTCGCTGCCCCGCGAGCTGCGACGCGACCTCAAGGCAGCGGCTGCAGCCGCCCGCGCCTGACGGTCCCGCCCGTCCCGCCCGCGTCGTCCGCGGCCGGGCGCCACACGACGTACCGGTAGCCCAGGAAGTTCAGCGCCACCGAGACACCGACCGCGAGCAGCTTCGCGATCAGCACGACGGGTGTGCCCGGGTAGGTGCCCACGGTGCCGGCCGCGGCGAGCAGCCCCGTGATCGCCAGCGGCTGCACGACCCACATGGTCATGCCCGTCGTGGCGAGGAACAGGGCGCCGTGGCGCAGCGTGAGGCGTTCGGCGCCGAACGTGAACCGCCCGTTCGCGACGAAGCTGAACGTCATGCCGGCGCTGGTCGACACCAGGTTCGCTCCGACGATGCCCAGCCGGTCGTGCAGCAGCATGAAGAGGCCCAGGTCGAGCAGCGTGTTCACGACGCCGACCACCGCGAAGCGCCCGGCCGTGCGGCCGTTCACCGTCGGCTCGCGGTGCGGTCGCGGTCGGCGGAGCCGCCCCGTGCGGCCAGGGCCAGCGAGTAGAGCGGTCGCTGCTGCACCTCGACGTACACCCGGCCGACGTAGCTGCCGATCACGCCCATCATGATCAGCTGGAGTCCGCTGAGCAGGAACATCCCGACGCCGAGGAACGCCCAGCCCGGGACGGCCCGCTCCGGGACGAAGAGCCGCACCCACAGGACGTACGCCGCGCCGGCGAGGCTGGCCGCGGACAGGGCGTAGCCCAGGCGGGCGATCATCCGCAGCGGCACGGTCGAGAAGCCGAGGATCCCCGACGTCGCGAAGGCGAGCATCTTGCGCAGCGGGTAGCCCGTCGTCCCCGCATGCCGCTCGTCGCGGTCGAAGAGCAGCGCCTCCTGGCGGAACCCGACGTGGGCGACGATGCCGCGCAGGAAGCGGTCGCGCTCGCGGTAGCGCACCACCTCCGCCACCACCCGCCGGTCCATCAGCCGGAAGTCTCCGACGTTGCGGGGGATCTCGATCGAGGCGACCTTGTCGAGGAGCCAGTAGAAGCCGTACGCCGTCGCGCGCTTGAAGGCCGAGTCGCGCCGGGTCCGGCGCTGGGCGTAGACGACGTCCACGCCCTTCTCCCAGATCCGCAGCATCTCCAGGCTCACCTGCGGCGGGTCCTGCAGGTCCGTGTCCATCACGATCACCGCGTCCGGCTCGGTGGCCGCGTCGAGCCCCGCGGTCACGGCGACCTGGTGGCCGACGTTGCGCGACAGGCCGAGCACGGTCACCCGAGGGTCGGTCCGGCGCAGCTCGAGCAGCTCCCCGAGCGAGTCGTCGGTGCTGCCGTCGTCGACGTACACGAACTCGAAGGCCAGGTCCGGCCGGTCCTCGGTGGCCTCGACCAGGGCCGCGTGGAAGGCCGGGATGTTCGCGGACTCGTTGTAGACGGGGAGCACGTAGCTGACGCGGCGGGTCGGGTCATGCTCGTTGGACCTGGTCACGCTTCCCGTTATCGGCCCGCCGCCTGCGACGAACCTGTGAACCTGCCCTGAGCGTGGCATGAAGGTAGCGAGCGTCGTCGTCGGAACCCGTTGCCCGTCGGTTGAGGAAGACGCGGAGGAAGGCGCGCGACGGCGGCCGTTGGTTGAGGAAGGCGCGTAGCGCCTGTCTCGAAACCCGGCGAGGCGAACTGCCCCGTCTCCCGCGATCTACAGGCTCACGTGGTCGCCGTTCGCTTCGGTACAGCTACCTGGTTGCGGCCGCCCTTTCCGCGTACGGCGTCCTGTGGTCGCCGGGCCGTGGGTACGGCCGGGTTCCCACTACGCGCTTGGCATCACGAAGCGGGGGAACAAAGTTTCGATTATCGTCCGTGTTGTGAGATATGGGCAGGTCAGGGGCCCTGGAATGTCGGTGGCCCCTGGTTGAGTCAGTGCATGGAGCTCCCCTCGACGACACCCCTCACACCGGCTGGTGTGGTCGCGGGTGCACGCGCCGAGCTCCACTGCCTGGGTGAGGTGTTGTGGGCCGCGAAGACACCAGGTGAGCTCATCGGCACGGTCGAGGAGCCCGAAGCCCTACGGGCCCAGCTCGCCGCCCTGGAGGCCTCGGTCCTCGTCGAGGTCGAGGCCCGCAAGGTCGCCAAGACCCACCTGTCCTGGGGCTCCACCTCCGACTGGTTCACCCACCTGGCCGGCACCCACCGGGGCCCCGGCCACCGTGCTGTGCGGCAGGCACCCGTGCTGGTGACCGAGCTGCCCGTACTCATGCGGCCCTGGCGTCGGGGTCGGTCTCACCCGAGCAGGCCGCGGTGATCGTGGACGCCATCGACCAGCTCCCCCACCGCGAGGACCTGCGCGAGCAGGGCGAGGAGTTCCTCCTCGACCAAGCCACCCGCCTGAACGCGACCGAGCTCGCCAAAGCCGC
>JAOPYB010000284.1 GCA_025964835.1 Nocardioides sp.
CGGCGTCGGTGAGGCACCGGCCGACGCCGGTGAAGTTGGGGTCGATCGCGGCCGGGTGCTGGTCGCGCTTGTGGATGTAGCGGCCGCCGGCGTTGGCCTGCCAGATCTCGACGAGCTGGTGGCGCACGGGGCGGCCGTCGCCGTCGAGGACCCGTCCGGTGACGATCATCCGCTCGCCCACGGGCTCGCCACGGTGCTGGATCGTCAGGTCGGCCTCGAGCCGGTCGACGTCCTGGTGCCCGAAGACCGGAGCCCACAGCTCGACCCCCTCGGGGTCCGCGTGGTGCGGGTCCTTGGTGGGGTGGCGCAGCACGCTCGAGCGGTACGGCGCGTAGTCGAGCCGGGGCTGCGTCTCGGTGACGCCACCGGCGGCGTAGGCCCGCGAGAGGTCGGCGATCTCGGCGCTCACCTCGGCCTGGGTGGAGGCGGCGGCGTCGGAGGAGGCGGGGCCGGCGTTCACGGCGCCCGCGGGCGCGGTCGGTGCCTCGTCGAGGATGTCGGTCACGGCAGCGACGGTAACCGCGGCGTGGGCGCCGGCACGAGACCCGACTTCCGGTCAGTGGAACAATGGGGTGATGGCCGGCAACTCCTCGACGCCCGGCGCCAGCGTCACCTCACGGGCGCTGGCGATCGTCGGCGCCTTCGACGAGCAGCACCGGCGGCTCACCCTGACCGAGCTCGCCGAGCGGTCCGGGCTGCCGGTGCCGACCACGCACCGGCTGGTCGCCGAGCTGACGGCGTGGGGTGCGCTGGCCCGCACCCCCGCAGGCGAGTACGTCGTGGGCCGCCGGCTCTGGGACGTCGGCATGCTGGCGCCCGTCCAGACCGGGCTCCGGCAGCTGGCCTCGCCGTTCCTGCACGACATCTACGGCGCGACGCTGGCGACGGTGCACCTCGCGGTCCGCGACGGCACCGAGGTGCTCTACCTCGACCGCCTCGCGGGCCACGCCTCCGTGCCGGTCGTGAGCACGATCGGGTCCCGGCTCCCGCTGCACTCCACGGGCGTCGGCAAGGTGCTGCTGGCGCACGCCCCGCCCGACGTGCAGGCCGCAGCGCTCGCGAACCTGGTCCGCATCACGCCGTACACCGTGACCCAGCCCGGGTTGCTGCGTCGCCAGCTCGCGCGCGCCGTCCGCGACGGCTACGCCACGACCGTCGAGGAGATGAGCCTGGGCGCCTGCTCGGTGGCCGTGCCCATCCGTCGCGACGACGACGTCGTCGCGGCCCTCGGCATCGTGGTCCCGAGCTTCAAGAAGGACCGCCCGCGCCTGGTCGCCGCGCTGCAGGTTGCCGCCCGCGGCGTGGGGCGGCGCCTCGACGAGGCGACCGCAGGCGGGGTCGCCGGCCGCCCACCAGTCGTCAAGGACCCTAGAAAGGGTACGTCGCCGGCTCACCGCGCATCGTGATCCACCGGGTCTCGGTGAAGGCCTCGACGTTCGCCGCGGCGCCCCCGAACCGGGAACCGGTGCCCGACGCCTTCACGCCACCGAACGGTGCCACGGCCTCGTCGTTGACCGTCTGGTCGTTGATGTGCACGATCCCGGTCGGGATCTGGTCCGCCACCGCCAGCCCATGCATGACGTCCTTGGTGACGATGCCCAGCGACAGGCCGTACTCACTCGCGGTGGCCAGCCGAACCGCCTCCTCGACCGACCTGATCCGCGTCACCGGGGCCACGGGTCCGAAGATCTCGTCGGCGAAGGCGGCCGCCTCCAGGGACACGCCCGCCAGGACGGTCGGCCGGTAGAAGAGGTCCTCGTAGGTCCCTCCGGCGGCGAGGGTCGCGCCCTGCTGCACGCTCGAGGTCACGACCGCATGGATCTTGTCGCGCTGGCCACGGTCGATGATCGGTCCGAGGGCGACCTGCTCCGTCGCCGGGTTCCCCACCGGGAGGTGGCCGGCCTTCTCGGCCAGCGCCGCCACGAAGTCGTCGTAGATGGCGTCCGCCACGAGGTGGCGCCCCGTCGTCATGCAGATCTGGCCCTGGTGGAAGAACGAGCCCCACGCGGCGAGGTTGACCGCTGCCTCGACGTCGGCGTCCTCCAGGACCAGCAGCGCCGAGTTCCCGCCGAGCTCCAGGTGCGCCCGCTTGAGGTGCCTGCCGGCCAGCTCGCCGATCCGGCGCCCGACCCCGGTGGACCCGGTGAACGAGATGATCCGGACATGGGGATCCGTGATCAGGGCCTCCCCCACGTCGGCGCCGCCGGGCAGCATCTGGAGCACCCCCGGGGGCAGCCCGGCCTCCTCGAAGACCCGGGACATCACCGTGCCACCGGTGACCGCCGTACGCGGGTCGGGCTTGAGCAGCACGGCGTTGCCGAGCGCCAACGCCGGCGCGACGGAGCGGATGCCGAGGATGGTCGGCACGTTGAAGGGCGAGATGACCGTCACGACGCCCGCCGGGACCCGCTTGGCCATCGAGAGCCGGGGCTGCTCGGTGGCGAGCAGCTCTCCCACCGGGCGGCCGGGAAGGGACGCCGCCTCGTAGCACTCCTCGGCGGCCACGTGCAGCGCGAACCCGGCCATGCCGGGGACGGCGCCGACCTCGCGGACGTTCCAGCCCGAGATCTCCTCGGCGTGCTCACCCCACAGGTCGCCGGCCCGGCGGAGCACCGCGGACCGAGCGGTGTAGGGAAGGGCAGCCCACTCGCGCTGTGCCTCGGCCGCCGATGCCGCGGCCTCAGCGACGTCCTCGACGCTGGCCGCACCCATCCGGCCGAGCTCGGCGCCCGTGGCGGGCTCGATGACGGGGTAGTCCCCGCCGCGCCCCTCGCACCAGGCTCCGGCCTTGAAGATCTTTCCCTGCCAGTCGACGGCGTCGAGCAGTCCCATGATGGTCTCTCCTTCTAGTTCGAGTCCGCGGAGGGCATCCGCAGGACGGGTTTGAGTACGTCGCCCCCGAGGGCGTCGGACAGTGCCTGGTCGATCTCGTGGAGCTCGTAGAAGCGCACGAGATCGTCGAACGGGAAGCGTCCCTGCGCGTTCAGCTCGGCCAGCGTGCCGATGAGGGTGTCGCTGCGGCCGCTGCCGCCCAGCGTCCCGACGATCCGCTTGCCCCACAACGTGCTCAGGTGGTCGAGGCTGAACTCCGCGCCGGCCGGTGCACCACCGATCAGGACGCACGTGCCGAGCATGCCGACGCTGTCGGCAGCCTGGCGGACGACGTCGATCACCCCGGTGCACTCGAGAGCGTGGTCGGCGGGCCCGTCGCAGATCTCGTGGACCGCGGCGACGGGATCCTCCCGGTCCGCGTCGACGGTGTGGGTGGCGCCGTACCTCCGGGCCAGGTCGAGGCGGTGTGGGTGCCGGTCGACGGCGATGATCCGGGTCGCGGGCGTCAGCCGGGCCGCCATCACCGCGGCGAGGCCGACGGCGCCCGCCCCGTAGACCACGAGACTGGACCCGGGGCGCGGCCTGAGGGTGTTGAAGACGGCGCCGGCACCGGTGGCGATGCCGCACGCCAGCGGGCCGAGCAGCTCGAGCGGGTGGGTCGCGGGCACGACGACCAACGCCTCGGCCCAGGTCAGGGCGTGGGTGGCGAACGACGACTGGCCGAAGAAGTGGCTGTGCACCGGGCCGTCGTCCCCGTGGAGCGCTGCCTCACCGGCACGCGGGCCGAGCAGCCTGGCACCACCGCAGAGCGCCTCACCCAGCCGTGCGCAGTAGCGCGGCTGGCCGTCCAGGCAGTTCCGGCAGGTGCCGCACGATGGCCAGCCGATGACGACGTGGTCGCCGACCGACACCTTGGTGACGCCTGCGCCGATCGCCTCGACCACCCCTGCGGCCTCGTGGCCCAGGACGGCCGGGAACGGCATCGGCAGGTCGCCGTGACGGGTGATCGCGTCGGTGTGACAGATCCCGGTGGCGACCACCCGGACGAGCGCCTCGCCGGGCCCGGGCTCGTCGAGCTCGAGGGTGCGGACCACGAAGGGGCCGTCGAGCTCCTCCACGACCGCGGCGGTGATCCTCATGTCGTCTCCTCGTGATCCCGGTGGTCCCCGTGGCCCCTGTGGACCGCGTCGCCGGTTGAGCCGTGGGCCACCGGGCGATGGGCGTAGAGCGCCTCGATCGTGGCGGCGAACCCGAGGACGGCCCGGTCGTCGTACGGCCGACCGATCACCTGAACCGCGACTGGAAGTCCGTCGGAGCGGCCCACGGGGACACTGACCACGGGCAGGCCCGCCGCGTTGAAGGGCGAGGTCAGCCGCGTCAGGACGAGCTCGATGGGGAGCTCGACGGTGTCGACGCGGACCCGCTGCACCCCGTGCTCGGGGGCGGTGACCGCGACGGTCGGCGCGACCAGGAACTGGTGACGCTCGAGAGCCTCGTGGAGGCGGGCGGAGGACCGGCTGATGATGCTCTCCGCCCCGGCGAGCTCGCGTGGGGTGGGGGCCGGCATCGCGAGGAGCAACGCGAGGTCGTCGCCGAAGAGGTCGGGGGACTCCGCGAAGGCGGCCCGGTGGTGCCGCTCCGCCTCCGACCGGATCCTCGTCAGCAACGCCTCCGTCAGGCCCGGCTCGGGAGGGACGACGTGGGTGACCACCGGCAGGTCGCGCGAGGCCAGAAGGTCCCGGACCTGGTCCAGGGCGGCCGCCACCCCCGGCGAGAGCAGGTCGGTGAACCATCCGCCCAGGAAGGCGACCCGTGCCCGGTCGGTTTCGGGGCCGGGATCGGGATCGAAGGAGGCGGCCGGGACAGCCTGGGAGCCCGGGTCGGCGGGGTCCTGACCCGCCACGGCGCCCACGATCGCCGCCGCGTCGGCGACGGTGCGGGCGAGCGAGCCGGCGTGGTCGAGCGTGGGAGCGAGCGGCATGACCCCGGCGAGGCTCACGGTGCCGCGCGTGGGTTTGTAGCCGACGCACCCGCAGAGCGCCGCCGGGATCCGGATACTTCCCGCGGTGTCGGTGCCGAGCGCGCCGAGGCAACTGGCGACGGCTACCGACGCCGCCGACCCGCCCGACGAGCCGCCCGAGATGCGACCTCGAGCATGGGGGTTGTGGGTGGGACCGAAGTGGGCGCTGTCGGTCCTTCCGCCCCACGCGTACTCATGGGTGGCGTGCTTGCCGAGAATGACCGCGCCGGCCGCGCGCAGGCGGGCCACCGCGGTGGCGTCTCGGTCGGGCACGTGGGACTCGTGGCGCCGGGAGCCGTAGGTCGTCCGCAGCCGGGCCGTGTCGAAGAGGTCCTTGACGCCCAGGGGAACACCGTGCAGCGCTCCGAGAGGTGCACGCGCGACCACGAGCGCCTCCGCCCACCGAGCGGTGGCGCGGGCCTGGTCCGCCGCCACCGTCACGTAGGCGTGGACGTCCGGCTCCGTGGCCTCGATCCGGTCCAGGTAGTGCTCGGTCAGCTCGACCGGGGAGACCTGCCGGGCCCGCACGGCAGCTGCCGCCGCCACGAGCGACAGGTCCCCGAGGTCACTCACGCCGCCCCGCTCGGTCGTCCACGCCCCGGTCGAGGTGGTAGCCGATCGGGAAGAGGCTGATCCGCGTCCGCTCGGCGAGCAGTCCCCACAGCCCGCGCGGCACCCAGATGGCCGTGGCCACGCCGATGACACCCAGCACGATGAGGTACCAGCTGCCGTAGTCGGCCAGCGCCTGCTGGAGGCCGAAGAAGATCACGGCCCCGAGCAGCGGGCCCTCGATGTAGCCCACGCCCCCGATGACGACGATGAAGATCATGTAGGCCGACCACTGCACGCTGTACACGGCGTCCGGGTTGACGCTCAGCGAGGTCACGAGCAGGACCCCGCCGGCAGCTCCGCAGCCCGCGGCGGAGATGAGGTAGACCCACCGCTTCGCGCGAGGTACGTCGATGCCGACCGCGCTGGCGGCCGTCTCCTCGTCGCGCACGGCCATCAGCGAGAGCCCCAGTCGGCTCCGCAGGATCAGGTAGCAGACCAGGACCGACATCAGCGCGAGCGCCAGCGCGACCCAGTACGTCAGTGCGCCCCGCACCACGGGGTCGATGCCCGAGAGCGTCGTCAGGGACTTGCCGCTGGCGCCCCCGAGGCTGTCGACCCGGGCGGTCACCAGGCGGTAGACCTCCGCGATGACCCAGGTGCCGATGGCGAAGTAGTCGCCGCGGAGCCGGAAGGCGAGCCACGACGTCGGCACGGCGAACACCGCCGCCGTCAGGGCGGCCAGCGGGATCGCGACATAGGCCTGGACGCCCTGCTCGGCGAACACGAGCACGGAGTACGCCCCGATCCCGAGGTAGGCCTGCTGGCCCACCGAGACGAGACCTCCGAACCCGGCCATCAGGTTCCACATGCTCGCCAGGGCGATCAGGATGAACAGGTTGACCAGCGAGTCGGTGATGCTGGCGAAGACGACGAACGGCAGCACCGCGAGCACGAGCGCGGCGAGCAGCAGCAGCCCGCCGCTCAGGCGGCTCGACCGCGCCGACCGGCGCACGGTCACCGCCGCCCGGGCGGAGGAGGTGAGGGTCTCGGAGATCGTCATGCGGTCCGTCCCGGGAGCAGGCCCTGCGGGCGGAACGCCAGCACGACGAGGAAGACGAGGTGGCCCCCGAGGATGGTGAGGGCCGGGTCGATCTGGGCCCCGATGGACTGGGTCAGGCCCAGCACCATCCCGCCCAGGAGGGTGCCCCACAGCGATCCGAGGCCACCGATGACGACGGCCTCGAAGGCGAACAGCAGGCGCGAAGGCCCCGTGGCCGGGTCGAAGGACGACCGCATCGCCATCATCACTCCCGCCAGTGCCACGGTCGCGAAGGCGATCGCCGTCGCGATGCCGTACACGTGACGACTGTCGGCGCCCACCAGCGTGGCGGTGTCCGGGTCGTCCGAGGAGGCGCGCAGCATCCGTCCCAGCCCCGTTCGGGACAGGAACAGCTGGATCGCGACGAGCACCACGACGGCCAGCACGAAGGTCGCCAGCGAGAGGTAGGGGATCGAGAGCTGCCCGCTGATCTCGAAGGAGCCCGTCGCGAAGCTCCCGCCGTCGAGCGTGCGGGTGTCCGCCGAGAACACCTCGAGCAGGACGTTCTGGATGACGATCGAGAGCCCGAACGTGACCACGAGCGTCGACATCGGGCCGGCGGACAGGCTGCGCTGCAGGAGCACCCGCTGGGTCAGGTAGCCGAGCAGCGCGAAGAGCGGGGTCGTCACGCAGAGGACGAACCACAGCGGGAGCCCCGTGCCCGAGATGATCGCCACGGCCAGGAACGACGCCACCACGGCGAGGTCACCGTGCGCGAGATTCACCACGCGCATCACCCCGAACATCAGCGACAACCCGGTCGCGAAGAGGGCGTAGAGACCGCCCAGGAGCAGCCCTTGGACGACTGCGTTCAACCAGTCCACGTCACTCTCCTGCTGCTGGTGTCTCGTCGATCCCGAAGTAGGCGCGTTCCACTTGTTGGGCGGTCAGGTCCCGGGGGTGTCCCTCGAGGACTGAGCGCCCCTCGAGCAGGCAGTGCACGTGATCGGCCACGCGCATCGCCTGGGCCACGTCCTGCTCCACGATCAACGCAGTGGTCCCCTCGGCGACGATGGTGGGGAGCACCTCGTAGATCCGGCGCACGATCACGGGCGCGAGACCCAGCGACAGCTCGTCGACGAGGATCAGCGCGGGGTTGGAGACCAGGGCCCGGCCGATGGCCACGGACTGCTGCTCACCGCCGGAGAGCTGAGCGGCGTTCTGCCTGCGGCGATCCGGCATCCAGGGGAACAGCTCGTAGATCTTCTCGACCGACCACGGTCCCGGGCGCCTGCGGTACGTGCCGGTGAGGAGGTTCTCCTCGACCGTCAGCGACCGGAACAGCTTGCGACCCTCGGGGACCAGCGCGATCCCACCGGCCACCCGCCGGTGCGCGGGGACGCGGGTGATGTCGGTGCCGTTGAAGACGATCGAGCCGGCGGTCGGCAGGTTGCTGCCGGCCAGGGCCCGGAGCAGGGTGGACTTCCCGGCACCGTTCGCCCCGATCACGGCGAGGACCTGTCCCGCTTCCACGTCGAGATCGAGGCCGCGGATCGCCTTGAGCTGTCCGTGCTGGACATCGAGGCTGCGGACCGACAGGAGCGTCACCTGTCCTCCTCGCTCGGCGCGTCGGTCTCTGGCCCGCCACCCAGGTAGAGCTCGCGGACCTCGGGGTCGGCCAGCACGTCGAGCGGGCTGCCATCGGCCACCAACCGTCCGCCGGCGAGGCAGATCATCCGGTCCACTGTCTTCACGAGTGCGTGCACGACGTGTTCGATCCAGACGATCGCGAGGCCGTCGGCCCGCAGCTGGCGCACGACTTCGACGAGCTCGGCCACCTCGGGCTCGGTCAGGCCGCCGGCGACCTCGTCCAGGAGCAGCAGTTTCGGGCCCGTGCCCAGGGCCCGGGCCATCTCGAGGCGCTTGCGCTGGAGCAGCCCGAGCCGACCTGCCTGCTCGTTCGCGTACGGCTCGAGGCCGGTGCGTTCGAGCACCCGGGAGGCGCTCTGCCACGCGTCGCGACCGCGCAGCCGCGCCCCCTGGTGGCAACAGACCAGGACGTTCTCGAACACGGTCAGGTGCTCGAAGGGCCGCGGGACCTGGTAGGTCCGCCCGATGCCGGCGCGGGTCCGGGCGTGCGCGGTGGCCCCGGTGACTTCGGCCCCGTCCAGCCAGACCGCTCCGCTGTCGGGACGCAGGTCCCCGGAGATCATCGAGAACAACGATGACTTGCCGGCCCCGTTCGGCCCCACGATGCCCAGCGCTTCGCCGCTGCGGACGGCCAGGTCAAGCTCGGTCGCCACGACAACCCGCCCGAAGCTCTTGCTGATGCCCTCCAGCGACAGCAGCGCGGTGTCCGTCGTCACGCGTTCGTCGGCTGCAGGTCACCGCCGACAGGGACGTCCGGGTTGGGGGTGTTGTCCACGATCACGACGTCCCAGGGGAAGTCCTTGCCCTCCCGCCACTGCCCGCCGACCGGGTGCTGGATGGCGATGCCCTGCTCCGGTCCGGCGGTGAAGTCGAGGTCGCCGCTCATGCAGCTGAGGCTCATCTCCCGCAGGTTCTTCGCGACCTCGTCCTTGTCCTTGGGGTCGTCGGCGCCCTTGAGTGCCTGGATGCCGACCTCGAAGAGCGAATAGATCGAGCCGAGTGCCTGGGTCCACTGCTTGCCCGTGTCGGCGGCGTACCCGTCAGCGAGCTGCTTGGCCGTGGTGCCGTCCAGGACCGACTTGTACGGGTGGGCGGGGCTCCACCAGATGTCCGTGGCGATGTTCTTGCTCAGCGGCCCGAGCGCCTCGGCCTCGGTGGGGAACAGCATCACCTTGGCCACCGTGGCCAGCTTGGGACGGAAGCCTTGCTGTTGGGCCTGCTTCCAGAAGGTCTGGAAGTCGGGCGGGATCGGGGTGCAGGTGAACAGCTCGGCGTCCGAGTTCTTGAACTTGGTCATCTGCGCCGTGAAGTCGGTCGAGCCGTCCTCGTAGGCCCCGCCGTCGATCGGGTTGTACCCGGTCTTCTTCATCATGGCGCCGAGACCGTCGCGGAACGCGTTCGCGTCGGTGTCGTTCGGCCACAGGCAGGCCACGTCCTTGCTGGATGCACCGATGCGCTCCCACATCGGGAAGAAGCAGTCGCCGAACTGCTCCATGCCGAAGAAGAACAAGGTCGTGTATGTGAAGCCCTCACCCGGCTTCGCGCCCCGCCCGAAGTACCAGGCCTCCCACGGGGCGATGGTCGTGACGTTGGGGATGCCGTTGGCCTCGCACTGGTCTGCGACCGGGTTGGTGGTGTCCGGAGTCGACGAGCCCACGATGAGGTCGACACCGTCGTTGATGAGCTCCCGCGTCACTTCGGTGGCCCGGTTCGGGCTGGACTGCGTGTCCTTCACGACGATCTCGAACTTGCGCTTCTTGCCGCCGATCGTCACGCCGTTGCGGACGGCCTGGTTGATCTGCTTGACGATGAAGTTGTCGGCCGCCGCGAACCCCGCGAGCGCTCCCGTCTGTGGGCTGACGTAGCCAATGCGCAGGACGTCCGAGGATGAGCTGGACGATCCCTTGAGGCCGCCGCACGCGTCGAGCAGCGGCAGGCTGCCGACCGCGGCGGCGCCCAGGCCGGCTCCCTTGAGCAGCCCGCGTCGGCTGATGGGTGGGTGACTCACAACATGACTCCTTCTGAGCGGCGGCACGTGCTGATTGCGCGAGATTCGGTGCGCCGGATCCTGAACGTGACGGCGGCCACAGTCAATCGGGAGTTCTGTCCACTAGGACGCAGTTCCAGTACTGTGCCCACATGCCGAACGACCCCGCCGCGGCGGCTCCCCGGTCCTCCGGGTCCAGCACGCAGGCGCTCGAGCGTGGCCTCTCGATCCTGTCCACGCTCGCCGCGCGCCGCCAACCCCTCGGGCTGGTGGAGCTCGCCCGAGCCGTGGAGCTCAGCAAGAGCACCTGTCACCGCTATGTCACGAACCTGGTGGAGCTGGGGTTCCTCGAGCAGGAAGCGGACACCCGCAAGTACCAGTTGGGGCACCAGGCACTGGCGCTGGGCTTTGCCGCGATCAGCTCCCTGGAACTGGCCAAGGTGGCGGGCCGCCCCCTCCAAAACCTGGCCGACGAGACGAACTACACCGTCAACATGGCCGTGCTGGACGGCGGGGACATCGTCTACATCGACCGGCGCCGGCCGGCACGGTCAGGGTTCCGGATCGAGCTGAACGTGCAGGTCGGAGCCAGACTGCCGGCGTACTGCACGTCCATGGGCAAGGTCCTACTCGCCCACCGCGACCCGGCCGGACTGCGCGCGATCCTGGACCGCACCGACCTGGCCCGCCGCGGACCCAAGACCATCACGGCCCGTGAGCAGCTCACCAGCACCCTTGCCCGCGTCGCGGCATCGGGGATCGCGGTGAACGACGAGGAACTGGCACCCGGGCTACGGTCCCTCGCGGCGCCGGTCCGCGACCGGACCGGGCAGGTGGTCGCTGCGGTCAACATCGCCGTGCACCTCAGCTCCTGGAACGCGACGATGGACGCGGTGGTCGGTCGTCTCGAGAGCCCGCTGCGGCGCACCACCCAGGAGATCTCGCAGCGACTCGGCTACCTGCCCACCCCTTCCGAGAACACATCGGAGTTCCGCCGCCCGGGATTTTGATCCTGCCAGATGGAACAGTTGACACTCCCCTCGCACTTCTGGTCCTAGGGTCCTGCCCCTCGGAACTGGCCTAGGCTCGGCCCCGTCCAGCCCGAGACCCAGGCGGCCACACCGAAGGAGCAGACGCTTGATGGTGCGATCCGTCACGGACGACCAGTTCGGGGCACCCGGCACGGCAACCCCGCAGGTCCGGCAGTTCATCGGCGGCGCGCGCGTCGCCTCCGCGAGCGGCCGGACGTTTGAGACCTCCGACCCCTGGACGGGTCAACCGATCGCCCGAGTCGCCGCCGGGGATGCCGACGACACCCGGGCGGCAGTGGACGCCGCTCACGAGGCCTTCACCACCTGGTCACGGGCCTCGCCCCACGAACGCCAGGGGATCTTCCTGCGGGCGGCCGACGGCGTGGACCGGCGACGTGAGGGGATCGTCTCCCTGCTGGCCCGCGAAACCGGGTGCACCCGCCACTTCGCGGAGGTCCAGCTGGACTTCGCGGCCTCCCTGCTGCGCCAGTCGGCCGCGCTGCCCTACGCGGCCCTCGGGCAGGTGCTGCCCTCCGACCAGCCGGGCACCCACGCAGTGGCGATGCGGCGCCCGGTCGGCGTCGTGGGGGCGATCGCCCCGTGGAACGCCGCGCTCACCCTGTCCGGGCGGGCGATCGCAGCCCCGCTTGCCCTCGGCAACACCGTGGTGCTGAAGCCTTCCGAGGAGTCTCCGCTCAGCGGCGGGGCCCTGTGGGCCGAGGTCTTCGAGGAGGCTGGACTGCCGCCGGGTGTCCTCAACGTGGTCACCCACGCACCGGGCGAGGCCGGCTCGGTCGGGGACGAGCTCGTGGCGAACCCCCTGGTGCGCCGGATCAACTTCACCGGTTCGACGACGACGGGGCGCCGCCTGGCCGAGGCCGCCGGGCGACACCTCAAGCGGCTACTCCTCCAGCTGGGCGGGCAGAATCCGCTGCTGGTCCTCGCGGGCGTCGACCTCGACTACGCCGTGAACGCGGCGGCGTACGGCGCCTTCGTCCACCAGGGCCAGGTCTGCATGTGTGCGCGCCGCATCTACGTCGAGCGTGCCATCGCGGACGAGTTCTCCGCCAGGTTCGCGGCCAAGGTGTCGACGCTGCCGATGGGCGACCCCTCGGACCCGCGGACCGTCATCGGGCCGGTCATCAACAAGTGGGCGCTGTCCACCATCACCCGACGCGTTGAGGAGGCGGTTGAACGCGGCGCGCGCGTCCTGGCGGGCGGGGTCGCCCAACCCCCGTGCTACCCGGCGACGGTGCTCACCGATGTCCCCGACGACATCGAGCTCGCCTTCGACGAGACCTTCGGCCCGGTCGTCGTGCTCGAGGTCGTCGAGGACCGCGACGAGGCTGTGCAGCGGGCCAACGCCTCGAGCTTCGGCCTGACGGCGTCCGTGCTCGCGGCAGACTCCGTGCAGGCGCTTGCGGTGGCCAGGCGGCTGAACGCGGGCATCATCCACGTCAACGACCAGCCCGTCGGCGACGAGCCCCAGATGCCCTTCGGCGGCACCAAGGACAGCGGCTGGGGCCGGTTCGGGGTGGGCTCGGCGTTCGAAGAGTTCACCGAGCTGCAGTGGGTGACGACGCGCGACGACGAACGGACCTTCCCCTTCTGACTCCGGGGCGTCCGACCGCCTGGCACTTCCGCCCAGCGGAAGAAGGCCATGGCTCGGGGCCGCCCCGCCCCGGTTCACTTCGACCATGACCACGACCCCGGCCGGCGCCGCCGACCTGCGCACCCAGGTCGCCATCATCGGGGCCGGCCCCGCCGGGATGCTCCTGTCCCACCTGCTCGCCGCCGGGGGCGTGGAGTCCGTCGTCGTCGAGTCGCGCTCCGCGGAGTACGTAGCCAGCCGGATCCGCGCGGGCATCCTCGAGCAGTCCACGGTCGACCTGATGCGCTCAGCGGGGCTCGGCGACCGGCTGGGCCGCGAGGGGCACGAGCACCGCGGCATCTACCTCCAGTGGCCGCAGGAGCGTCACCACCTCGACTTCGTCGACCTGACCGGTCGCTCGGTCTTCGTCTACGGGCAGACCGAGGTGCAGAAGGACCTGGTCGCGGCCCGCACGGCCGCCGGCCAGGAGGACCACTACGAGATCACCGACACCGCGCTGCACGACCTCGGGACCGACCGGCCGTCGGTCACGTTCACCGACTCCTCCGGTGCGGCCCGGCGCGTCACGGCCGACGTCGTCGTCGGTTGCGACGGCTCGTTCGGACCCAGCCGGTCCTCCGTCCCTGCCCCCGTGCGACAGACGTGGGAGAAGACGTATCCCTACTCCTGGTTGGGGATCCTCGCCGACGTCGCACCGTCGACCGACGAGCTGATCTACGCCTGGCACCCGGACGGCTTCGCGATGCACTCGATGCGGTCGGCGACCGTGAGCCGGCTCTACCTCCAGGTGCCGAACGGCACCGACCCGCAGACCTGGTCCGATGACCGGATCTGGGAGTCGCTCGCGACCCGGCTCGGCCACGGCCAGGACGGCTGGCAGCTGACGCCCGGGCCGATCACCGAGAAGAGCGTGCTCCCGATGCGCTCCAACGTCTCGACACCGATGCGCCACGGCCGGCTCTTCCTCGCGGGGGACGCCGCGCACATCGTGCCGCCCACCGGCGCCAAGGGGCTCAACCTCGCCGTGGCCGACGTCGGCCTGCTCGCGCCCGCCCTGGTCGACCTGCTCCGCAGGAACGACTCCCGGCTGGCCGACGCCTACTCCGAGACCGCCCTGCGACGGGTCTGGCGCTGCACGCACTTCTCCTGGTGGATGACCACGATGCTGCACACGAGCGGGGACGAGTTCGACCAGCAGCTCCAGCTCTCCCAGCTCCGCTGGGTGACCTCCAGCGAGGCCGGCGCCACCGGGCTCGCGGAGAACTACGCCGGGCTGCCGATCGGCTTCTGACCGGCACGACAGCGGTGACCTCACGTCACCCGGAGGCCTGAGGCCACCGCCATCATCACGCCACGCAGAACCCGTTACCCTCCGGGTCGAGCATCACGACGTGGCCCAGGTCCGCCCCGAAGGACTCCTCGCTGACCAGAGTGGCGCCGGCAGCGAGCCGCTTCCGGTGCGACTCACAGACCACGGACAGACGGTTCACCCGTTGCTGGCAGGTCCCGGGGCTGAAGTGGCGCCATGAGCTACCCGAACCCGGTCGACGAGACCGCGCCCCCCCAGGGCACCCCCACCCCCACGCCGGTCCGGTCCTGGCGGGGCCTCGTCGCCGGCGCCGTCGCCGGCGGCGTCCTCGCGGCCTCCGTGGCCGTCCCCGTCACGTGGCAGGCCGTCCGCCAGGACTCCGGCACCACCACGTCGTCCGCGAGCGGATCGGTCACGCAGACCACCGGCGACACCCCGGCGGCCACCGACCCGGACCCCGACTGGCGCTCGGTCCCCGACGCGACCACTCCGTACGGCGGGTACGCCGGCGGCACGACGGCGGGCGGCTCGTCGGCCACCTCGGCGGGGAGCGACGCGACCGATGCCGAGTCGGCCGGCGTCGCCCTCGTGGACACGACGCTCACCGACGGCTCCGGCGCGGGCACCGGCCTGGTGCTGAGCGCCGACGGCTTGGTGCTGACGAACTACCACGTCGTCGCGGACTCGACAGACGTCCAGGTCACGATCGCCACCAGCGGCGAGACCTACGACGCGGACGTCGTCGGCTTCGACGAGACCGCCGACGTCGCCCTGCTGCAGCTCGAGGGCGCCTCCGGCCTCACCACCGCCACGCTGGACGACGACGGCGGCGCGCGGGTCGATGAGGCCGTGACGGCGATCGGCAACGCCGAGGGCCAGGGTCACCTGTCCGCATCCTCCGGCACCGTCGTGAAGGTCGACCAGCCGATCACCACCTCGGACCGCGACGGCACCGTCGCCGAGCACCTGAAGGGCCTCATCGAGACCGACGCCTACGTCGTGCCCGGCTACTCGGGCGGCGCACTCCTCGACGCCGAGGGCGAGGTCGTGGGGATCACGACCGCCGCGTCGACCGGCGACGCCGTGGAGAGCTACGCCGTGCCGATCGCCGACGCGCTGAGGGTCGTCGGGCAGATCGAGGCCGGCACCGAGAGCGCCGGCCTCCAGATCGGGCCGTCGCCGTACCTCGGGATCTCCGTGGCCACCACCTCGGGTGACGTGCAGGTGGCCGAGGTCGAGGCGGGCGGTGCTGCGGAGCAGGCCGGCATCGCCGCCGGCGACACGATCGTCGGCCTGGGCGGCACCGCGGTCCCGACCCTCGACGACCTCGCGGCCACGCTGGCCACCCACGAGCCCGGCGACCGCGTGAGGATCGGGTGGCGCGACAGCGCCGGGACCGTGCACCACGCGACCGTCACGCTGGGCGAGTCGCCGGTGAACTAGCGAACGGTCCCGAAGCGGGCGAGGTACGCCGCGCCCTCGTCGTCCAGGTTGCCGTGCTGCCGGGCGACGAGGGCCCAGCGCACGGACATCCGGGCGAAGCGCATCGGGTTGTAGACGTCCTCCTCGCGGGAGAACATCCCGTCGCCGGCGTAGGTCATGATCGTCAGGTTCGACTCCTCGTGGACCGAGCCGTCGCCGGGGTCCGCCATCAGGTTGCGGACCTCGCAGATCAGTCGCGACGTGGGCTCGTCCACGACCTGCCAGGCCAGCGGGAAGCCGGTCATCACGCTCCCGGGGAAGGACGTCATCGTGCGCACCGACCACTCCCGGATCTCGTCGTGGCCGTGGAACTCGCCGAACGCGTGCTCCTCGTAGACGGCGTCCTCGGTGAAGAGGTCGGCGAACCCGTCCCAGTCACCCGAGGCGGCGAAGCCCTGGACGTGGCCGTGGAAGACGGCGTACGCCTCCGCGATCTCCGCGGCGCTGAACGGCCCGGTCACGTCCGGTACCTGCGGTAGCTCCAGACGATCATCGCCATCGCGAACAGGCCCGAGGCCACCTGGGTGATGCCGGTCCCCCAGCCGCCGACCAGCCACCACCTGTCGGCGAGCGGCCACCAGCCCGGGGCCGCCGGACCCCAGATCCACAGGACGCCGGCCGCCACGAGCAGCACGGACAGCGTGGCGGAGAGGACGACGCGCACCCAGGTCTCGACGCTCTCCTCGGCGGCCTGGAGCGCCCTCGCCTTGACCGGCTCGAGCCGGCGCTCGGCCCACTCGTACTGCTGCGAGAGCAGCGCGAGGCCCGCAAAGATCCCGAGCAGCCCGGGGCCGGGGAGGACGAGGGCCGCGATGCCGGCGAGGACCAGCAGCCAGCCGAGGGTCTCGAGGACGAGGCGCTTGGCCACCGCCCCGCCAGGAGCCTTCATGGGGTGCAGCCTGACAGACGGCACCAACGCGGGCACCGGATTCCGGGTCACGCACGACGGCGGACGGGCCGGGCTCGGCCTGACGGTTTCGCCACTGCGGGGGACACAGGAGAACGCCGCCAGGCCGAGCGGCCAGGAGGCCTCGCTCGTCCCGGGGGGAGGCCGAGCGAGGCCGGACCACCAGTCTCGACGGGGCGAGGGGCCGGCACCTGAGGCACAGGGACGGTCTTGCCTGGTGCGTTCGCACCAGGGACCGGGTCAGCGGCCGGGGAGCAGGCCCTCGCGCACCGCGACGGACAGCGCCTCGAGCTTGGAGTGCGCCCCGAGCTTGGCCGACAGGTTGGCCACGTGGTTGCGCACGGTGTTGACGCTGACCGTCAGCTCCTCGGCGATCGCGGCGTTGGACAACCCGTCCGCGAGCAGGTCGAGGACCTCGCGCTCACGCTCGGTCAGCTCCTGGTGCCGCGCCCGGCCCGACCTGTGCAGACGGGGCAGCAGGCGGGCCAGGAGCTCGGGGGAGATCACCGCCTCGCCGGTCGCCGCGGCCCGCACCGCGGCGGTCAGCTCGGCCAGGCTGCGGGTCTTGGAGACGAAGCCGGCCGCGCCCGCCTCGATGGCGGCCACCAGGACGTGGTCGGCCGCACTGGCGGTGAGCACCACGACCTGGATGCCGGGGCGCAGGGCACGGAGCTCCTCGATGGCGCCGACGCCGTCACCGTCGGGGAGGCGGTGGTCCAGCAGCACGACGTCGGTGGCGGTGGTGGCGACGAGCGCGCGGGCGCGAGCCAGGGTGCCGGCGACCCCGACCGTGACGAGGTCGGGCTCGGCGTCCAGGACCTGGGCGAGGCTCGCGGCCAGCACCTCGTGGTCGTCGACGATCAGGACGCGGACCACCGCGGCCTCGGACGTGCTCAACTGCTCTTCTCCTCCAACGCCTGCGCCACGGCACCGTGTGCGCTCCCCTAGTGCCAACGTACTAGGCGCCGTACGGCGATGCCCGCCCGTCCTACCCGCCCGGTTCCGGTCAGCGAGGGCGTCGCGTGCCCTCGACGTGACGCGAGCGGTCCGGTTCGAAGTCGTGGTGCACGCCCCAGACCACGGCCTGGGCGCGGCGGCTGACGCCGATCTTGCGGTAGGCCGTGCGGATGTAGGTCTTGACCGAGTTGATGCTGAGGTAGGTCCGCTCGGCGATCTCCTGGTTGCTGAGGCCCTGGGTGATCAGCGCGATCACCTCGGCCTCGCGGTTGCTGAGCCCGTGCTCTCGGCCCGGCCAGGCGGCGGGGGCTCCGTCGGCGCCCTGGTCGGCGGTCGGCACCACCCGCTCGCCCCGGTGCACCGCCTCGATGGACGCTGCGATCTGCTCGCCGGTGAGCGCCTTGTCGAGGTAGCCGGCCGCGCCCCTGGCGAGCGCCCGCTGCACCAGGTCGGGCTGGACGTTCCAGCTGAAGATGACGACCCGGGCCTCGACGCCGTCGACCAGCTCTTCCAGGTGGACCCGGTCCCCCTGCACCTGGCCGAAGGTGTCGTAGAGGATCACGTCGACGTCGCTCACCACGGGCATCTGGCTGTCGAGCTCGACCACCTCGATCCGGTCCGCGAAGGGCTCCAGGGCGGCCACGACCCCGGCGACCACGATCTCGTAGTCGTTGACGATCGCGATCCGGATCGCGGAGCTGGGCTCGGACATTCCCCGACCCTAGTCGTTCGCGGTCACAGCCCACGGAGGCGGATGACGGCCTCGGCAAGCTGTTCCTCGGTGATGCCCGCCCGCACGGCGGCCTCGTGGATCCGCGCGCGGGCGGTGTCGACTCCCACGGCGTGGACCGCCGCGACCATCAGGGCGGCCTGGTCGATGGTGGACGCGCGTTGCAGCCACCGCGGCGCCTGCTCCGCCTCGCGCAGGGTGCTGAAGGAGAGGTCGGCGTTGGTCACGGCTCCCGGCGCCCAGGCACCGAGGATCTCGGCCAGGTGCCGGTGGTGGCCCACGAACGCCTGCCGAGACCCGCCGTACAGGCTCACCGCGCCGGAGTGCCGGGCGCCGTCCGCCATCGGCAGCGTGAGGGTGCTCAGCACGCACCGGGCGGCGCTGGAGAGGGCGAGCAGCCGCCAGGCCTCCTCGTCGAGCAGGTCGTCCCCGAGCGGCAGTTCGCTCCTCGACTCAGCGTCGCGGTCGGGCTCGTGCTGGAGGGCGTCGAGCACCGCCAGCTGCTGGTCCGAGGCGAGCAGGGTGAACGTGACCCCGTGGTCGGCGGAGACGAAGCTCAGGCCGACGCAGTCGGGGACGAGGGTCGAGACACGACGGCCCATCTCGCTGAGCTCCTCGAGCAGCTCACCGCCGTTCACGAATGGCCCGAGCTCCTCGATGGCCCGCACTGTCTCCGGAATCGGTTCCACGCGCACCCCCTGTCGAAGTGGCTGTACCCGTTGCCGGGCGCCTCAATCCCCGCGGCCGCCGCCGCGCGTCCCCCTCGGCGGCCGGCCGCGAGGTGGACCCATTTAGTAGGACGTCCTACTATCCAGGGGAGTGCCGGCGCTTCCTGCCAGCCCCGCAAGACGACGGAGATCTCCATGACTGACCTGCACGTGCCGGTGAACCCGGTCCGTCTCGTGACGGCCTCGAGCCTGTTCGACGGCCACGACGCGTCGATCAACATCATGCGGCGGATCTTCCAGAGCCAGGGTGCCGAGGTCGTCCACCTCGGGCACAACCGCTCGGTCCAGGAGGTCGTCGACGCGGCCCTCGAGGAGGACGTGCAGGGCGTCGCCGTGTCGTCGTACCAGGGCGGGCACATCGAGTACTTCGAGTACCTCGTCGAGTCGCTGCGCGCCCAGGGGGCCGGCCACGTCAAGGTCGTCGGGGGTGGCGGCGGCGTCATCGTCCACGACGAGATCGAGCGCCTGCGGGCCTCGGGCGTCACGATCTTCTCCCCCGAGGACGGCCAGCGGATGGGCCTGGTCGGGATGATCAACTCGGTCGTGCGCGACTGCGACTTCGACCTCTGGTCCGCGCGCCAGGTCACCGCCGAGCAGGTCCTCAGCGGAGACCGGTTCGCGATCGCCCGGGCCATCACCGGCGCCGAGCAGGGCCAGCTGCCCGACGCCCTGCTCGAGCAGGTGCGCGCGGCGAGCGGCAGCCACAGCACGCCCGTGCTCGGCATCACTGGCACCGGCGGCTCGGGCAAGTCGTCACTCACCGACGAGCTCGTCCGGCGCTTCCGCGTCGACCAGCAGGACAAGCTCCGGATCGCGGTCCTGGCCGTCGACCCGACCCGCCGCCGCGGTGGCGGCGCCCTGCTCGGCGACCGCATCCGGATGAACTCGCTCGACGGCGACCGGATCTTCTTCCGCAGCCTCGCGACCCGCGGCGCCCACGAGCTCCCCGAGCACCTGGCCGACGTCATCGCGGTGCTGAAGGCGGCCGGCTTCGACCTGGTCGTCGTCGAGACGCCCGGCATCGGCCAGGGCGACGCGGCGATCGTGCCGTTCGTCGACACCTCCATGTACGTCATGACCCCCGAGTTCGGTGCGGCCTCGCAGCTCGAGAAGATCGACATGCTCGACTTCGCCGACGTGGTCGCGATCAACAAGTTCGAGCGCCGCGGCGCCAAGGACGCGATGCGCGACGTCGGCCGCCAGCTGGTGCGCAACCGCGAGGCGTTCGGCAAGCGGCCCGAGGAGATGCCGGTCTTCGGCACATCCGCCGCGACCTTCAACGACGACGGCGTGACCGCGCTCTACCAGCACCTGCGGGGCCTCCTCGGCGACGCCGGCCTGCCGGTCGCCGAGGGCGCGCTCCCCGCGGTCGACGTGCGCCACTCCTCCGGCATCCGCCAGGTGGTCCCGACCGACCGGGTCCGCTACCTCGCCGAGATCACCGAGACGGTCCGCGGCTACCACACGCGGACCGAGGAGCTCGCCGACGCCGCGCGCCGCGTGCAGCGCCTGGCGGAGGTCAGCGAGGAGCTCGCCGGAGGCGACCACGGCGACGTGCCGCACCTGCTCGAGAAGGCCCGCAGGGCCCTCCCCCACGACGTCACCGAACAGCTCGAGGGCTGGCCGGCCGTCGTGGAGTCCTACTCCGGGGACGAGCAGGTCACCCGGGTCCGGGACAAGGAGATCGTCACCACGCTGACCCGCGAGTCGCTGAGCGGCAACCGGATCCCCCGGGTCTCGCTGCCGACGTACGTCGACCACGGCGAGCTGGTCCGCTTCTGGCGGCGCGAGAACCTCCCGGGCTACTTCCCCTACACCGCCGGGGTGTTCCCCTTCAAGCGCGACGGCGAGGACCCCGCCCGGATGTTCGCCGGCGAGGGCGACCCGGCGCGCACGAACCGACGCTTCAAGATCCTCTCCGCGGACGGCGACGCCAAGCGGCTCTCGACCGCCTTCGACTCGGTGACGCTCTACGGCCGCGACCCCGACCCGCGCCCCGACGTCTACGGCAAGGTCGGCACCTCGGGCGTCTCGGTGGCGACGCTCGACGACATGTCCACGCTGTACGACGGGTTCGACCTGGTCTCTCCCTCGACCTCGGTGTCGATGACGATCAACGGTCCGGCGCCGACGGTGCTGGCGTTCTTCCTGAACACGGTCATCGACCAGCAGGTCGCGGCCTTCACCGAGAAGGAGGGCCGCGAGCCCTCGGACGGAGAGCGGGCCACCCTGACGGCGTACGCCCTGGCCAACGTGCGTGGCACCGTCCAGGCCGACATCCTCAAGGAGGACCAGGGCCAGAACACCTGCCTGTTCTCCACGGAGTTCTCGCTGCGGATGATGGCCGACATCCAGGATTGGTTCATCCAGCAGCGGATGCGCAACTTCTACTCCGTCTCGATCTCGGGCTACCACATCGCCGAGGCCGGGGCGAACCCCATCAGCCAGCTCGCGTTCACGCTCGCCAACGGGTTCACCTACGTCGAGGCCTACCT
>JAOPYB010000311.1 GCA_025964835.1 Nocardioides sp.
GCGTCCAATCGGTGCAGGAGTTCTTCACCGAGCGGGAGCGCTTCGACGGCCCCTTGGCCGCGACCCTCTCGGAGCTTCTGGACCACGCACCCATCCTGGAGACGGGGGCGGGCCACGACGCCGGGACCATCGCGGCCGCAGGCATCCCCAGCGCCATGCTGTTCGTCCGCAACCCGACCGGCGTCTCCCACTCGCCGCGCGAGCATGCCGAGGAAGCCGACTGCCTCGAAGGGGTTGACGCGCTGGCACGCGTGATCCACCACCTCGGCGCGTGAGACGCGGGCGGGTGACCCTCGGATCGCGCCGGATCGAGCCACCGCCATGAAGGAGACGGCCTGAAGGTCGGGCTTCCGAAGGAGGTCGAGAACCACGAGTGCAGGGTGGCCGGGTACCTCGCGCCCGAGGTGTCCGCCCCGCTCCCGCGGCGTCCCAGGCTACGCGTCCGGGTCCTCGGGATGCCTGCGCTTGCGGTCCAGGTCGCGCAGGAAGTCCGGGTCGTCGTCCGGGCCCATCGGGCGCGGCTCGGGCGCGGACCGGCGCGGCGTGGGAGCGACGCCACGGCGCTGGATCACCCGCACGGTGAGGTAGACGGCGACCGCGAGGAGGATCACCACGAGGAGGAACTTGAGCACCCCTCCAATGTAGGTCCCACCTGGTCAGGTCCTACCCTGAACCCGTGAAGGAGTTCGTGATCTACACCGCCCTGCGGGTCCTGCTGTTCGTCGCTTGCCTGGGGATCGTGGTCGGCGTGTGGCTCCTGCTCTCCGACACGATGCCGATCCTGTGGGCTGTCGTGATCGCGTTCGTGCTCAGCGGCATCGGCTCCTACTTCCTGCTCAACCGGCCGCGGGCGGCGTTCGCGGCCCGGGTCGAGGAGCGGGCGTCGCGCGCCGCGGCCGCGTTCGAGGAGCGCCGGGCCCGCGAGGACGCCGACGACTGACGGCAGGTCAGCGGCGCTTGCGCTGCTCGAGGCGCCGCTCGATGCGGCTCTCGGGCTGGCCGAGGAGCCTGGCCAGGAGCGGCACTCGGAACTTGTAGGCGACCACGGCCACCACGGCCACGAGCAACAGGAAGAACAACATGCCGCGAGCCTACGCCGGGCCTCAGCGGCGGGCCACGAGCGCGGCGACCACGAGCGCCGCCCAGAGCAGCTCCGCCACGCCGGTCTGCTGCAGCACCGGGATGAGTCCGGGACCGGTGGCACCGCCGAGCACGGTCCGGACTCCCCGCACCGCGACCAGCAGGAAGCCCAGGCCGACCAGCGCCCACCACGTCGTCGAGACGGCGACGGCGACGACGGCCGCGGCCGCGGCGAGGACGAGCAGCAGGTAGAGGGCGCGGGTGCGTCCGTCGCCCATCAGCACCGCCAGGGTCCGCTTGCCGGCGACGGTGTCTGTCGGGATGTCACGCAGGTTGTTGACCACGAGGATCCCGCACGTCAGCGCGCCGATCCCGATCGCCGCGTAGAGCGCCGGCCACTCGAACGTCTCGGTCTGGACGTACGTCGTGCCGAGCACCGCGACCAGCCCGAAGAACACGAAGACCATCACCTCGCCGAGGCCGAGGTAGCCGTAGGGCTTCTTCCCGCCGGTGTAGAACCACGCGGCGACCCCGCTGACCAGCCCCACCGCCACTAGCCACCACGCCGTCGTGGCCGCGAGCACGAGGCCGGCGATCCCGGCCACCCCGAAGGCCAGGAACGCCGCTCGCTTCACCGCGGCCGGCGTCGCCGCCCCCGAGCCCACCAGCCGCATCGGGCCGACGCGGGCGTCGTCGGTGCCGCGGATCCCGTCGGAGTAGTCGTTGGCGTAGTTGACCGCCACCTGCAGCGCCAGGCTCACCACCAGGGCCAGGAGGGCCTTCCACCAGACGGCAGAATCGACGTACGCCGCGACGCCGGTGCCGGCGAGGACCGGGGACACCGCGGCGGGCAGCGTGCGGGGTCGGGAGCCTGCGAGCCACTGGGCGGGGGAAGCCATTCGAGGATTCAAGCAGGCTGGGGTGGCGGGTCCCGACGCAGGTGGCGCTCGGCCGCGCGGGCGGACGGGCGCATGCCGAGGGTGCCGATCACCACGATCGCGGCGATCACCAGCCAGCCCTGGGCACCCTGACTCCATCGCGAGGTAGGTGTAGGCGGCGGTCGCCCAGACCGAGCGGACGGTGTGGCCGAGCTGGGAGGCGCCTTGGTACTCGCCGCGCCGCTCGGGGTCGGAGAGGTCGGACTGGAAGCCCCGGCTGCCCGCCGACTGGAACAGCTCCGGGCCGGTCACCGTCGCGTGGCCCAGCCAGACCAGGAAGATCGTCAGCCAGCCGGGGGTGTCGTGGGTGACGAGGACGATCAGGCAGGCGAGCACGACGAAGCCGGCGGAGAGCCGGGCGGCGCGCAGCGACCGGTCCACCGAGTCCACCCCGCGGGCGGCGGCGACCTGGAGCAGCACCGCCATCACGGTGTCGGTGCCGAACAGCCGGGCGGGCCGCACCCGCGGTGCGTCGGTCTCCTCGACCAGCCAGAGCGGGATGACGACGTCGAGCAGCACCTGGTTGGTGCCGAGGATGCCGTCGAAGGCTCAGCGCCAGGAAGCCCTTGTTGCTCGAGGCGCCCGGTTGATCAGCTGGTCCTTCTCGAGCGGCAGCTGGGCGTGCTCGGCATCGGGCAGCCGGGTGAGGAAGAGCGAGTTGGCGATCAGGATGAGCCCGGTGAGCAGCGGCACCGCCCGGATCACGTCGTGGTGGTCGAACGCGAGCGCCAGGCCGCCGATCATGGCGCCCAGCGTGAAGCCGATGTTGGGGGCGGCCCGCATGAAGACCTGAGACTGCACCCGCTCCTCGCGGGTGAAGACGTCGAGCGTAGGCGCCGCGGCCCGACCAGCCGGCGGTGCCGACGATCTCGAGCACGATCATCATCGCCAGGAACGTCGTGAAGCCGTCGATGAACGGCCACACGCCGTACAGCGCTGCCGGTGAGGAAGGTGCCCTCGCCCGCCGCGAACAGGATCGACTGACCGGACAGGTTGCGGGCCAGCGGGGTGGCCGGGAGCAGGCGCTCGGAACGTCGCGCCGTCGCGGTGGAGGGCGGCGGCGGCACGAGCTCGCTGGTCATCGCGAGCATCCTTCCAGCGGGGGCTAGCGTTCGTCGCGTGAGTATCCTGCGCCCGGTGAGTGGCACGTCGCGTGAGGTGGTCGAGCACCTGGCCACCTGGCTGGCGGAGCCGGCCGAGCCCGAGCCGCTCGTCGTGGAGACGTCCGGGTCGACCGGTGCGCCGAAGCGCGTGGTGCTGTCGCGCCGGGCCGTGCTCGCCTCCGTGGCCGCCACGGAGCGGCGGCTGGGCGGGTCCGGCAGGTGGCTGCTCGCCCTGCCCGCGTCGTACGTCGCCGGCGTGCAGGTGATCTGCCGGTCCCTGGTCGCCGGGCACGAGCCCGTGCTGCTCGAGGAGGTGGGCTCGTTCGCGGCGGGAGTCGAGGCGGGGTCGCGCTTCACCTCGCTGGTGCCGACCCAGCTGCACCGGATGCTCGACGCCCCCGGCGAGGTCGCCGCCCTGCGCGGTTTCCACACGGTCCTGCTGGGGGGCGGTCCCATCGACGGCTCGCTGCGGGCTCGTGCGGCCGGCGCGGGCGTCCACGTGGTGTCGACGTACGGCTCGGCCGAGACGGCGGGCGGCTGCGTCTACGACGGCCACGCCCTGGACGGCGTCGCGCTCGCGCTGGGACCGGACGGCCGGATCCGGGTCGCGGGACCGACGCTCTTCGACGGGTACGACGGGGACCCGGCCCTGACCGCCGAGGCCCTGGTCGACGGGTGGTTCCTGACCGCAGACGCCGGTCGGCTCGACGAGGACGGCCGGCTGCACGTGCTCGGCCGGCTCGACGACGTCGTGGTCAGCGGCGGCGTGAACGTGCCGACCCCCGCCGTCGCCGCCCGGCTGCGTGAGCACCCGGCGGTCCGGGCCGCCGAGGTGCTGGGCGTGGCCGACGAGGAGTGGGGACAGCGGGTCGTCGCGTTCGTGGTCCCGGCCGGCCAGGCCGGCTCGGCCGACGGCGGGTTGACCCTGGCGCAGGCGCGGGACTGGGTCGCCCGGGTGCACCCGCGCTCGTGGGCGCCGCGGTCGCTGGTGCCGCTCGACGACGTACCGCTGCTGCCCAACGGCAAGCCGGACCGGCTGCGGCTCCGGGGGCTGGCATGAGCGGGGTGGCCCGCGGCCCGATCGTCGTGGTCTCCGGGCTCCCGGCGGCGGGGAAGTCGACCCTCGCGGCCCGGCTCCGCGACGAGCTGGGGCTCCCGCTGCTCAGCCTGGACACGGTCAAGGAGGCGATCGTCGACGGGATGGGGGCCGACGTGCCCGCCGACCGGTTCGTCGTCCGGCGCGCGGCCCGGGACATCGTGGTCGCCCTGGCCGCCGCCAACCCGCAGGGCTGCCTGATCGACATCTGGATCAACCCCGGCCGCGACGAGAGCGGCTTCGCGGACGGCCTGCGCGTCATCGAGGACGCCCGGTTCGTCGAGGTCCTGTGCCGCGTGCCGGTCGAGATCGCGCTCGAGCGGTATGCCGGGCGCCACCGGCACCCCGCGCACCTGCCCATGGACGACGCGACCAGACGCCGGATCGAGGACGCGGCGCCGTTGATCGGGCCGCTGGGGCTGGGGCCGCACATCGACGTCGACACCGTGGTCCCGGTGGCGGGGGAGCGTTGGGAGACGCTGGTGTCCTGGCTGGTCGGACACGGGTTCGTCCACGAGGTGGTGGGGCAGTGCTGACAAGCAATGGGATGACGCGGGTCTTCTCGATCCCGATGCGGACCCGCTTCCGGGGCATCACCCGCCGCGAGGGCGTGCTGTTCCGGGGCCAGGCGGGGTGGGGGGAGTGGAGCCCGTTCCTGGAGTACGACCCCGAGGTGGCCGAGCCGTGGCTGCGCTGCGCCGAGGAGGCGGCCGCGCGCGACTGGCCGGCGCCGCTGCGCTCGACCATCCCCGTGAACGTCACCGTCCCCGCCGTGTCACCCGAGCGTGCCCACGGGATCGTGCTGGCCGGTGGCTGTGCCACCGCGAAGGTGAAGGTGGCCGAGCCGGGGCAGACCCTCGGCGACGACGAGGCGCGGGTGGCGGCGGTGCGCGACGCCCTCGGCCCGGACGGGCGGATCCGGGTCGACGCCAACGGCGGCTGGGACGTGGACCGCGCGATCGGGGCGATCCGGTTGCTGGACCGGGCCGCGGGAGGGCTCGAGTACGTCGAGCAGCCGTGCGCGAGCGTCGAGGAGCTCGCCGCCGTGCGCCGGGCCGTCGACGTGCCGATCGCCGCGGACGAGTCGATCCGGCGCGCCGCCGATCCCTACCGGGTGCGGGACCTCGAGGCGGCCGACGTGGCGGTGCTCAAGGTGCAGCCGCTCGGCGGGGTCCGCGCCTGTCTGCGGATCGCGGAGGACATCGGGCTGCCGGTGGTGGTGTCGTCCGCGCTGGAGACCTCGATCGGGATCGCGGCCGGGCTCGCCCTCGCGGCGGCGCTGCCCGAGCTGCCGTACGCGTGTGGCCTGGCGACCGTCCAGCTGCTGACGAGCGACGTCGTGGTCTCCCCGCTCCTGCCGGTGGCCGGGGCGCTGCCGGTCGGTGTGCCGGTGCTCGACGACGATGCCCTCGTCGCGCTGTCGGCCGACCCAGGCCGGGTGGCGCACTGGGAGGCCCGGCTGGCCGAGGTGCGGGCCTGGCGCGCCGCCGTGCGGCAGGATGGCCGCTCGTGACCAACCCCTCGACCGAGCTCGCCCGGCAGGTCGTCTCCGCCCTGATCGAGGCCGGGGTCGCCGAGGTCGTGATCGCCCCCGGCTCCCGCAACGCACCGCTGTCCTTCGCGGCGTACGACGCCGCCGCGGCCGGGCTGGTGCGGCTGCACACCCGGGTCGACGAGCGGTCCGCGGGCTTCCTGGCGCTGGGGCTCACCCGCGGCGGCTCCCGGGCCGCGGTCATCTGCACCTCGGGCACCGCCGTGGCCAACCTGCACCCGGCCGTCCTGGAGGCGGCCCACGCCGGCGTGCCGCTCGTCGTCGTCACCGCCGATCGGCCGGCCCGGCTGCGCGGCACGAACGCGAACCAGACCACCGACCAGGTCGGGATCTTCGGCCCGCTGGTCACCACCCGGGACGTCGCCGCCTCGACCGGCATGCCGTGGCCCGACGGCGACATCGGTGACTTCTCCGTGGTCCACCTCAACGTCCAGCTCGACGACCCGCTGCTGCCGGAGTCCTCCTGGTCGCCCACGGTGCGCCCGGGTCGCGGCCCCGAACGCGTGGTCCCCCTGGTCATGGAGACGATCGGGCTCGGACCCCGCACCGTCGTGGTGGCGGGGGACGACGCGGGCCCGCCGGCCCGGGGCCTGGCCGAGAGCGCGAGCTGGCCCCTGCTCGCGGAGCCGACGAGCGGCTCGCGGACCGGGGACAACGCGCTGCGCTGCTACCGGTTGCTGCTCGACGGCGACCTCGGAGCTCGGATCGAGCGGGTGGTCGTCTGCGGGCACCCCACGCTCTCGCGGCCGGTCAGCCGGCTGCTGGCCCGCGACGACGTCGTGGTCCTGGACGCCGGCGCCCGGGGCGTGTGGCGCGAGCGCCCCTTCCCGGTCGCCGGGCGCTACCGGGTGGGCGCGCCCCTCGTGTCCGGCGCCGACGACCCGGCCTGGCTCGAGGAGTGGCGCACCGCCGACACGAGCGTCGCCCGGCAGCTCGACGCGCTCCTCGCCGCCGAGCCCGACCTCACCCCCCACGAGGTGGCCGGTGCGGTGGCCCGGGCGCTGCCCCGTGGCGGGCTGCTGGTGGTCGGTGCCTCGAGCCCGATCCGCGACCTCGACCTGATGGTGCCGCGCTACGACGTGGGCGCGCGGCGCAAGGTGGTCGCCAACCGAGGGCTCGCGGGCATCGACGGCACGGTCTCCTCGGCGATCGGCGCCGCACTCGGCCGTCCTCACGGCAGCCGCAACCTCGCGCTGATGGGCGACGTGACATTCCTGCACGACAGCAACGGCCTGGTCCTCGGCCCCGACGAGCCCCGCCCCGACCTCACGATCGTGGTCGTCAACGACGACGGCGGCTCGATCTTCACGATGCTCGAGCAGGGCGCACCGGATCACGCCGGGCGCTTCGACCGGCTCTTCGGCACCCCGCACGGCGTCGACCTCGCCGCGATCTGTGCCGCGACCCGCACCCCCCACTGGCGTGCCGAGTCGCTCGGCGAGCTCGAGCACGCGCTGGCCAGCCCCAACGGGGGGATCGAGGTCGTCGAGGTCGTCGTACGGCGCGACAACCGGCGCGACCTCGACGCGCGGATCCGCGCCCTCACCCCCTGAGCGACCCCGGAGCAGCGCCCGGACGTCCTACGGTCCGGGCGTCATGGCCCACGGTGCGTATGACGTCAGGGCCCTGGGCCGCCCAGACCCACCAGCCGGTCGCCCCGGCGAGCGCGGCCAGCAGCACGAGGACGAGGACCGCCATGCCGGTGTGACGCCCGGTGGTGGCCGGTGGTTCGCATCCAACCGGCACAATGGCCGGGTGGAGATCGCCGTGCTGCTCGTGGCCCTGGCTGTCGGAGTGCTGGCGTTCACCGCCCTCGCCGATCGCTTCGAGGTGCCGGCGCCCCTGCTCCTGATCGCGGTGGGCGTCGCCGTGGCCTACGTCCCGGGTGTCCCGGAGATCCATCTCGAGCCCGACGTCGTGCTGATCGGCCTGCTCCCGCCGCTGCTCTACTCGACCGCGATCCAGAGCTCGCTCGTCGACTTCAACGCCAACCGCCGGCCTATCTTCCTGCTCTCGGTCGGGCTCGTTGCGTTCACCACCGTCGGCATCGGTGCCGTCGTGCACAGCATCCTGCCCGCCACCTCATGGGCGTCCTCGTTCGCCATCGGCGCCGTCGTCGCACCCCCCGACGCCGTGGCCGCGACCGCCATCGGCCGCCGGATCGGCCTGCCGCGGCGGGTCGTCACGATCCTCGAGGGCGAGTCCCTGCTCAACGACGCCACCGCGCTCGTGGCGCTGCGGACCGCGGTCGCGGTGATCGTCCTCGGGTCCGCGCACGTCAGCATCTGGAGGGTCGGCGTCGACTTCGTCTGGGCAGCCGTCGGCGGCGTCCTGATCGGGGCGATCTTCTTCGTGGCCGTCGCGTGGATGCGCAAGCGCATCACCGACCCGGTCCTCGACACCGGCATCTCGTTCGTGATCCCGTTCTCGGCCTACATCGCCGCCGAGCAGGCGCACGCCTCCGGCGTGATCGCCGTCGTGATCGCCGGGCTGCTGCTCGGGCACCGGGCGCCGATCCTGCAGACCGCGCAGTCGCGGATCGCGGAGCGGATGAACTGGCGCACCATCGCCTACATCCTCGAGAACACCGTCTTCCTGCTCATCGGGCTCCAGGCCCAGTGGCTCTTCGAGGACGTCGGCCACAGCGAGCTCTCGACGGGCCGGATCGTCGCGGTCTGCGTCGCCACGCTCGTCGGGGTGGTCGCGCTGCGCATGGTGTGGGTCTTCATCACCCGCTACGCCCTGGCCCGCCCCGGCCCCGACCCCGACATCGGCTACAAGCCACCGTGGACGTTCACGTTCGTCGCGGGCTGGGCCGGCATGCGCGGCGTCGTGACGCTCGCGGCCGCCTTCGTGATCCCCAAGGAGGCCGAGCACCGCGAGATCCTGCTGCTGATCGCCTTCACGGTCGTGGCCGGCACGCTGTTCATCCAGGGCCTGTCGCTGCCCTGGGTCGCCCGCCGCCTCGGGGTCCCCTCACCCGACCCGATGGACGACGCCCTGGCGCGGGCAACGATCCTCCAGCAGGCCTCGAAGGCGGGCTACGAGGAGCTCGAGCGGATGGAGTACGACGACCCGCACGGCGTCCGCGAGCTCGTCGAGCAGCGCACGGACCAGCGCAACTTCGCCGCCTGGGAGCGCCTCGGCACGACCGCCGACGAGGAGACCCCCAGCGAGCTCTACTCGCGGATCCGCCGCGCGATGATCGACGCCGAGCGCCGGCGGGTGCTGGAGATCCGGAAGTCCGGGACCGTTGCCTCCGAGGTGATCAGCGAGGTCCTCTCGATGCTCGATGTCGAGGAGTCGATGCTCGAGATCGCTCACCAGGAGCACGACGAGCTCAAGGTCGTCAACGCACGCCGCCGCCCGGGTGGGGAGGTCTGTGACGAGCTGGAGAAGTACGACGCCGTCGAGACCGAGGAAGACCCGGCCTGCCAGGGCTGCCTCGAGGAGGGCACCCGCTGGGTCGCGCTCCGGCAGTGCCTCGAGTGCGGCAGGATCGGCTGCTGCGACTCCTCGCCCAAGCAGCACGCCACCGCGCACTTCCACGAGTCGACGCACCCGGTCATGCAGTCCGCCGAGCCCGGTGAGGACTGGCGCTGGTGCTACATCCACCACCTGACCGCCTGAGGGCCGGAAGTCTCAGCCGGCGAGCGCCTCCTCGATCGTGCGCGCCGGGCGGCCGGTGAGTCGTCGTACGTCCTCGGTGACCTCGGCGCACGAGCCGTCGGCGATCGCGGTGTAGGTGCTCACCCACGCGTCGAGCTGCCACTGCTCGGCGCCGTACGCCGCCTTCCGGGACGCGTACGCCTCCTCGACGGTCTCGTCCTCGAAGCGGAGCTCGCGGCCCAGGACGGCGCCGGCCCGGGCGGCCACCTCGGTCAGCGTGAGGGCCTCCGGCCCGGTGAGGGTGTACGTCGATCCCGCGTGCGGTGCGGGGTCCCGGAGCACGGCCACGGCGGCGTCGGCCACGTCGGCCCGGGCGACCGCGGCCACCCGCCCGTCGGCGGCGGGGCCGCGGATCACGCCCTGCTCGTCGGCGAAGAAGGGCAGCAGGTCGGCGTAGAAGTTGTCGCGGAGGAACGTGAACGCCATCCCGCTCTCACGGATCGCGGTCTCGGCGTCGTGGTGGTCGCGCCCGAGGGTGAAGGTCGCGTCGGCGGCCGCCCCCGAGAACGACGTGTAGACGATGTGACCCACGCCGGCGCGGGCGGCTGCCCGGATGAACGTCCGGTGCTGCGCCCGGCGGTCCTGGGCCTCCGCGCCCGACACCATGAGCAGCGTGTCGACGCCTCTCAGGGCGGCGAGGGCCGCGTCCTCGTCGGCGTAGTCGCACACCCGGACGTCGCAGTCGACGTCGGGGGCGCGCGCCGCGTCGCGCACGAGCAGGCGCAGGTCGAGGCGGAAGTCGCTGCCAGCGAGCGCGGCGGCGACGCGGCCGCCGACGGCTCCGGTGGATCCGGTGATGCCCAGCACGGTGTCTCCTCAGGAGGGGGTGAAGCGGATCGGGAACCGGAGGGGCCCGGTGTTCCCGACACGGGCAACCACTCACCGGGGCCGTCTTGTTCCGCGTCCGGCATCCGCCGGGCCAGCAGCGGCAGCGCGACCGCCATGTCGGTGCGGGCGACGAAGTGGCCCAGGCAGTGGTGCACGCCGGCGCCGAAGCCGTGGTGCGGTGGCCGCTCCGCGGTGATGTCGAAGGACGGGTCGGGCATCGCCGACGGGTCGGTGCCGGCGGCGTGACTGAGCATCTGCACGATCCCGCCCTTCGGGATGTGCAGCCCCTGGAAGTCCACGTCCTCGAGCGCCTCGCGGGTCACCCAGGTGACGGTGGGGTTGACCCGCATCACCTCCTCCACGGCGTTGCCGCCGAGGTCCGGTCGCTGCCCGAGGAGGCGCCACTGGTCCGGGTGCCGGAGCAGGGTCTGGAGCGCCAGCCCGAGCTGGTTGCGGGTGGGCTCCATGCCCGCGAACGCGAGAAAGACCAGAGCCACGCCGAGCTCGTGGCGGCTGAGGCCGTCCGCCTCCTGGGCCTGCACCAGCGTGCTGACCAGGTCGTCGCGCGGGTGGGCCCGGCGCTCGGTGACGACCTCGTCGAGGTGGCTGCGCAGGCCCTCCAGCGCGGCCTCGATCCGGGGCACCTGGTTGCCCACGTCGATCGAGAAGGAGGCTCCGAGGTCGTCGGCCCAGCGGGCGACCTGGGGCCAGCTGTCCTCGGGCAGACCCAGGAGCACGCAGATGATGCGGGCGGCGTACGGCTCCGCGAACTCGCTGACGAGCTCGACCCGGCCGCGGGCCGCGAAGGCGTCGACGAGCTCGTTCGCCAGCGCCTCGAAGCGCGGTCGCATCGCCGCGATCGTCCGGTTGCGGAAGGCCGGCATCAGGAGCGTGCGGATCCGCGCGTGGTCCTCGCCCTCGAGGCTGAGCAGCGTCTCCTGCCACCAGTCGGAGAACAGCCCCGAGTGGATGCCGTTCTGGGCCGGCCAGCGAGCGTTGCCCTGGCGGAAGCGCCGGTCGCGCAGCAGCGCACTGACCTCGGCGTACCGCAGGACGGCCCAGCCCCAGTTGGTCTCGACGTACCAGCCCTCGTCGCGGGCGTCGTGCACGGCGGGCGAGGTGACGTCGAAGGCCGGGTCCCCGAGGTCGAAGCTCGTCACTGTCGCACCATCCGGATCTCCCATGAGTCGAGCCCGGCGTAGTGCTCGCGCGCACCGTCCGGGACGAAGCCGTTGCGTCGGTAGAAGCCCCGCGCGCGCTCGTTGTCCTCGAGCACCCACAGCGAGATCGAGTCCCCGGGCAGGACAGCGTCGAGCAGCGCCTGCCCGACCCCGGAGCCCCAGAAGGCCGCCCGCGTGTAGATCGCCAACAGCTCGTACGCCGCCACGGCACCGGACTCCTTGCCGCCGTCACGGGTGGCGCCGGTGACCGCGAAGCCCACCAGCTGGTCGCCCGTCTCCGCGACCGTCCGCGGGGGGCCCGACGCGAGCTGCTGCTCCCACGCGGCCACCCAGAGGGCCCGGTCGTGGAGCCGCGACTCCAACAGGTCGCGGCCCACGAGCGGGCCGTACGCCTCTCGCCAGCACGCGATGTGCAGGTCGGCGCCGGCCTCGGCGTCGTCGGGTACGGCGGGGCGGAGCGCCACGCCGGCAGGCAGGGTCATGGCGCCATCGTATGGAGGGCCAGCCCGGCGATGACCAGGGCGGAGACCAGACCGGTGACCAGACCGGTGACCAGACCGGTGACGAGACCGGTGACGAGGTGCGCGCGGGAGCCGGTCGCCACCCGCCCGAGCGCGGCCCCGCCGCCGGCGAGCACCAGCTGCCACGACGCCGACGCGAGGAAGGCCGCAGCGACGAAGACCGTGCCCTCGGCCGCCGTGGAGACCAGGTGCCGGTTGCCCAGGACCACGGCCACGAAGTAGACGACCGTCGTCGGGTTGACCGCGGTGATCCCGAGGAAGAGCGCGTAGGCCCGTCCGGGAGACATCGGCGAGGCGGTGCGGACCCGGCCACTGGTCGCAAGGGCGTGCGCCGCCATCAGGGCGGCGATCACCAGGAGGACCACGCCCGACGCGATTCGCAGAGCCGGCGCCACCGGGGCGAGCACGCTGGACAGCGCGGCCCCCGCGACCACGGCAAGGGCGCCGTAGGCCCCGTCGACGGTCGCGATGCCGGGAGCGCCGGCGGCGCCCACAGGGAACGACGTACGCGCCGTGAGCGTGACGAGGAACGCCCCGACCGCGCCGATCGGGATCGCGATCGCCCAGCCGGTGACGAGACCGGAGACGATCACCTCGAGCCCCCGGTGATTCTCCCGGCCCGTGACCGGCCCGGGCCAGCGGATTACCGTGGCGCCATGCGCATCACGAAGTTCGGCCATGCCTGTGTCCGGGTGGAGCACGACGGCACGACGCTCGTCCTCGACCCCGGTGTCTTCACCGATGTCTCCGCCCTCGACGGTGCCGGTGCCGTGCTCATCACCCACGAGCACCCCGACCACTACCTCGCCGACCACCTCCGCGCCACGGACGCACCGATCTTCACCATCGACGCCGTCGCGGCGCGGATCCGCGAGGACGCCCCGGACGTCGCCGAGCGGGTGACGGTCGTGTCGCCCGGGGAGTCGTTCGACGCCGGGCTCCCCGTGCGAGCCGTGGGCGAGCTGCACGCGGTGATCCACCCGGAGTTCCCGCGGTTCTTCAACAGCGGCTACGTCATCACGCTGGGGGAGACGAAGGTCTACCACCCCGGTGACGCGCTCACCGCGCCGGGCGAGGACGTCGACGTGCTCTTCGTGCCGGTGTCGGCCCCGTGGATGCGGGCCGCCGAGGCGATCGAGTTCGCCCGCGAGGTCAAGGCGCCGCGCAATCTCGCGATCCACGACCGGGTCTACTCCGAGGCCGGCCTGGGCATCGTCGACGGGCACATGAACGCGTTCCTGCCGAGGGCCGGCCAGCAGTACGTCCGGCTCGCCGACGGCGAGGACCTCTCGCTCAGCTGACCCGCTCGACCTCGAGCGTGACGCCGCCTCCGTTGACGCTCGGGTGGATCCGCGCCCGCCAGCCGCCCGCGACCATGGTGACCGTGCGGTCGCTCGGACCACCCCATCCGTTCGTCACCTCCCAGCCCTCGTCCTCCATCGACGCGACCAGGTCCGCGATGCCCGAGGAGACCGTCTCGCTGCCGGGCCGGTAGGTCCGGGAGACGTGGGTCGGCCCGCCCTCGAAGAGGGCGCTCTCGTTTCCGTACCCGGCGGTCTGCTGCCAGCCGTCCGGTACGTCGATCCGGTCGGCGACCGCGCGGACCCGGTCGAGGTCGGGCTCCATGTTCTGCCAGCAGACCACCCCGAGGCTGAGGGACAGGACGGCGGCGATGCCCAACGGAACCAGGCTGTCGCGGACGCCGATCAGCAGCCCGGCGATGCCGAGGCCGAGCCCGAAGACGAGGGAGGCGTAGAGCCAGCCGAGCGCGGGCGCCGGGTAGAACACGAAGGCCATCCCCCAGTAGGCGACGACCGACCAGGCGGCCGCCAGGACGAGACCGACGGTGATGCGGATTCCGGTGAGGTTCATGTCTCCAGACTCCGGGATCCAGCCGTCCCCACCATCCGCCCGGCTACTCAGTACGCCTAGGCAGGCGACCTGGCCGACGGCGAGGACCTGGCTGAGAGTTGCAGGACCTGGTGGCCCGGGACGTGCAGATCGGCCATAGGGCTATGCCCCACGTGACCTTCGCGGGCCGCCCGAGCGCCTCAGTGAGCGACCGACCGTCACGTCCCGGACCGGAGTGCTCGATCCGTGGGCTGACGGAAGGGCACCCGACATGAAGGCTGCGCCCACTTACGCCGGGATCGATTGGTCCTGGCAGCACCACGCGGTCTGCGTCGTTGACGACGACGGGCACCATCGATGAGACGACTGTCCCGCACTCCGAGTCGGGACTGGCCAAGATCACCACTGCGCTGCGCCGTCACGGGGTGACCCGGGTCGGGATCGAACGCGGCGACGGACCCGTGATCGAGCACCTGATCCGCGACGGGTTCGAGGTCGTAGTGATCTCGGCCCGTCAGGTGAAGTCGCTGCGGGCGCGCTACGGCAGTGCAGGGAACAAGGACGACCGCCTTCAGGAAGGTGGGACTCATGTGCCCACCCTCCCCGCGGGGGGGGCACGACGGATCCGCCGGTGTACTCATTGCCGGCGGTTGAGCCGCCGGCGAGCTCAGGCCGGGCCGAGCGCGTCGCGTACGGGGACGAACTTCGCCTGCGCCTCGGCGAGCTCGGCCTCCGGGGCCGAGTCGGCGACGATGCCGCAGCCGGCGAAGAGCCGGACGGTCGCGCCGTCGATGACGGCGGACCGGAGCGCGATGCCCCACTCGCCGTCGCCGGACGCGTCCATCCAGCCGACCGGTCCGGCGTAGCGGGCGCGATCCATCCCCTCGATCTGCGAGATGAGCGCGGTCGCGACGGGGGTGGGGGTGCCGCCCACGGCCGCCGAGGGGTGCAGCGCCTCGGCGAGCTGGAGCGAGGAGACGGTGGCGGCGTCGTGGACGACGCCCGCGACGTCGGTGGCGAGGTGCATGACGTTGGGGAGGTGCAGGACGAACGGTGCCTCCGGCACGTTCATCGAGGAGCAGTGCGGGTCGAGCGCGTCGGCGACCGAGCGGACGGCGTACTCGTGCTCCTCGAGGTCCTTCGACGAGCGGGCCAGGGTGGCGGCCAGCGCGAGGTCGCGGTCGTCGTCGCCCGTGCGGCGGATCGTGCCGGCGAGCACCCGGGAGGTGACCAGCCCGCGCTCGCGACGGACCAGCATCTCGGGGGTGGCGCCGAACAGGCCGTCGACGTGGAACGTCCAGCACATCGGGTAGGACTCGACGAGCCGGCGCAGCGGCCAGCGGACGTCGATGGGTTCGGTGGCGGTCGCGACCAGGTCCCGCGCCAGCACGACCTTCTCGAGGTCGCCGTCGCTGATCCGCGCGACGGCATCGGCAACGACGGACATCCAGCGCTCACCGTCGAGCGCACCGTCGGCGAAGCTGACCCCGACCGGGGCCGCCGGCTCGTCCGTGGGGGTGATCGTCGAACCCTGGTCGAGCAGCTCCAGGCCACCCTGCGAGATCGTGGTCAGCCACGTCGTGTCGCCCCGGCGGCCCACGACGATCTCGGGCACGACCAGCACCGAGTCGCCGGGCTCGTCGGCGAAGGCGAAGGACCCGAAGCAGACCAGGCCGCTGCCCGGCTCGTTGATCTCGTCACGCACCACGGCGCGGGCGGTGGTCTCGCTCCACCACTTGCCGGCGTCGGCGAAGCGGGTGCTGCCCCCGGTGCGGACCTCGGCGGCGACGCCCCAGCCGACCAGTCCCTCGCCCCGGCGCAGCCAGGTGACGGGCCGGTCCGTCGGCAGGAGGTTCACGAGTGCGGTGGTCGCGTCCACGTCCAGGCGCACGGTGCGGACGACCAGCGCTCCGACGGTCGCCGACGGGTCGTCGGTGGGCGCACTGCTCGTCACGAGGAGTCAGCGTACGCCGGTGACGGTGGTCACCCTCCCGGGACCGGTCAGGACCAGTAGATGACCACGTCGTCGCCGACCCGCACCTGGTCGAAGAGCCAGGCGATGCCGTCGTAGTCGCGGACGTTCACGCAGCCGTGCGATGCGCCGTAGTAGCCGCGGGCCGCGAAGTCGGAGGAGTAGTGCACCGCCTGGCCGCCGGAGAAGAACATCGAGTAGGGCATCTCCGAGCCGAA
>JAOPYB010000313.1 GCA_025964835.1 Nocardioides sp.
AAGACGCCGTCGCTGTAGTCGCCGCAGTGGTTGATCGGCCCCTTGGCCTGCGGCGAGGTGCCGCCGAAGTCGAGGATCAGCCGCTCGCCGTCGGGGTCGTCGGCTGCGGTGCGGGTCAGCGTGATGCGTTGCGTGTGCAGCTGCGGCTCGTCGACGCCGTCGTGCTCCGCGTAGTCCTCCCACACCCACTCGCCGACCGGGATCTGGCTGAGGATCTCGCGGCGGTACGTCGTCGTCGTGCGGTCGATGATCGCGTCGAAGCAGGACTCCACCGTCGCCACGCCGTAGCGGTCGAACAGCTCGCCGAGCCGTCGGGCGCCCATCAGGCAGGCCGAGCACTCGGCGTCGAGGTCGGCCGAGAGCGACTCGGGCATCCGGGAGTTGCGGGTCATGATGCTCAGCGCGGCCCGGTTGGGGACACCGGCGTCCCACAGCCGGATCGGGGGGACCATCAGGCCCTCCTCGAAGACGCTGGTGGCGTTGGAGGGCATCGAGCCCGGTACGGCGCCGCCGATGTCGTCGTGGTGGCCGAACGCCTGGACGAACGCGACGACGCTCCGCCGTCCGTTGGCGCCGCTGAAGACCGGGACCGTGACGCAGAGGTCGGGAAGGTGCCCGATGCCACCCTCGGAGCGGTAGACGTCGTTGTGGAAGAACACGTCGCCCTCGCGCATCTCCTCGAGCGGGAAGTCGCGGGCGATCGGGTGCACGAGCGCGCTGTAGGAGCGCCCGGTGAGCTTGCGCAGCAACCGGTCGTGGATGCCCGCGCGGAAGTCGTGGGCGTCGCGGATCATCGGGCTGCGGCTGGTCCGGCCGATCGCCGTCTCGACCTCCATCTCGACGCTCGCGAGCGAGCCCTGCACGATCTCGACCAGGACCGGGTCGGCGCCGGCGCCGGCGTCGTCGGTCAGGTGGCCGAACGGGAACTGCGTGGGTGCCCTTCGAGACGGCTGCTGCGCAACCTCCTCTGGAACCACCCTGCGGCTCTCGCCGACGGTCGCGCTCATGCCTGGCTCCTCGTCACGATGATGTTGAGGTACTCGTCGACCCGGGCGTCGAAGCCGGGGTGCAGCGGCACCGTGGAGCCGAACTCCTCGATGATCGCGGGGCCGGTGACCCGGGTCCCGGGTGCCAGGTCGGCACGCCAGAGGACCGGGGTGTCGACGTACCCGTCGAGGGGGTCGAAGCAGACCGACCGCGTGCCGACCCGCCCGAAACTTTCGGGCGGGTCGACCTGCGGGTGGCGCTGGATCTCTGGGCGCTGGATGGGACCGATCCCGGACACGCGCAGGTTGACCCACTCGACCTGCTGGGTCGCGTCGCCGGCGAAGTCGTAGCCGTAGAGCGCCCGGTGGGCGGCGTGGAACAGGCCCGCGACCTCGTCGAGGACGCGCTGGTCGACGGCGCCGTCGGGCACCGGGACCCGCACCTCGTAGGCCTGGCCGAAGTAGCGCAGGTCGGCGGTGCGCACGAACGAGTGCTCGGTGTCGGCGAAGCCCTCCTTGGTCAGTGCCTCCCGGGCCTGGCCGGTCAGGGCGTCGTACATCGTGGCCACGTCCGCCGGGTCGAGGGCGTCGGCGAGGGAGACGTGGGTCTGCACGTAGTCGTTCTTGACGTCGACGGTGAGCAGCCCGAACGCCGACACGTTGCCGGGGTTCGGCGGGACCAGCACGGTCGGGAGGCCGAGCACGTCGACGAGGCGGCAGAGCAGCAGCGAGCCGGAGCCGCCGAAGGTGGTCAGCGTGAAGTCGCGGACGTCGAGCCCGCGCTTGACCGTGACCTGGCGCAGCGCGTTCGCCTGGTTCCACGCCGAGATCTCGAGGATGCCGGTGGCGCAGGCCTCGGGGGTGAGCCGGAGCTCCTCGGCGAGCTTGAGGATGCCCGCCCGGGCGGCCTCGACGTCGAGCGGGATCTCGCCGCCCAGCAGGTGCGGGGGGATCCGGCCGAGGAAGACGTGGGCGTCGGTGATGGTGACCTCGGTGCCGCCCTTGGCGTAGCAGAGGGGACCGGGGTCGGCGCCGGCCGACTGGGGACCGACCTTGAGGGTGCCCTCGGGCGAGAGCCAGGCGATCGACCCACCGCCGGCGCCGACGGTCACGACGTCGATCATCGGGATCTTCGAGGGGAACGCGCCGACCGAGCCCTCGGTGGTGAGCGTGGGCTCGCCGTCGATGACGACGGACACGTCGGTCGAGGTGCCCCCACCGTCGCTGGTCAGGACCCGGTCGAAGCCGGCGACCTTGGCGATCAGCGCGGCGCCGAGCGCGCCGGCCGCGGGGCCCGACAGCACCGTGGTGATCGGCTGGTGCACGACCTCGTCGGCCGAGAGCACCCCGCCGTTGGACTTCATCACGTAGAACGGCACCCGCCGGTCGCCGGCGTACTCGGCGAGCCGGGCCTTGATGTTGTTGACGTACGCCGAGAGCCGCGGCTTGACGGCCGCGTCCACGAGGGTGGTCATCGCGCGCTCGTACTCGCGGTACTCGCGCAGCACCTCGCTGCTCAGCGACACGACGGCGTCGGGGTGCTCCTCGGCCAGGACCGTCCGCATCCGCTCCTCGTGCCCGGAGTTCGCGTAGGAGTGCAGGAAGCAGACCCCGAGGGTGTTGACGCGCTGCTTGCGGAACCAGCGGGCCGCGGACCGGGCCGACTCCTCGTCGAAGGGCCGCACCTCGGCGCCGGTGAAGTCGAGCCGGCCACCGACGCCCTTGACGAGGTCGCGCGGGACGATCCGCGCCGGCTTCACCCAGAAGTAGGAGTTGCCGTAGCCGTCGGGCACCGACTGGCGGGCGATCTCGAGCATCGCCTCGTAGCCCTCGGTGGTGATGAACCCGAGCCGGTCGACCTTGCCCTCGAGGAGCTGGTTGGTCGCCACCGTGGTGCCGTGGCTGACCGCCGCGATGGCGTCGCCGTGGCCCTCGGGCAGGCCGAGCAGACCGAGGACCTTGTCGATGCCGGCCATGAAGCCGTCGGCCGGGTTGGCCGGCGTCGAGGGGGTCTTGGTCGTCACCAGCTTGCCCGAGTCCTCGTCGAACGCGACGACGTCGGTGAACGTGCCGCCGGTGTCGATGCCGATCCGGATGCGCCGGCCGGTGGTCATGGGGCTCCCTGAGGTCACTCGTCGATTCAAGCGGTCCGCCCGGCGAGGGACCACGGCACATTGTGCCGACGGAACCACCCTTCGTCGGCAACCTCTGACAGCGCGTCGAACCGACGGGCCGGAGTGTCCGGCCCAAGCGCCCTTCGAGACGGTCGCTACGCGACCTCCTCAGGAACCATCCGGCGCGCGCTCGTTGTAGATCCCCGCCTCGGGCTGGCCGGAGAGCCGCTGGATGGCGGCCATGATCTCGTCGGTCGCCTCGCGCCGGGCCCGGCCGCTGGGCATCCCGTCGTACCTCCCGGCGAAGTCGATGGGCTCGCCGAAGGTGACGGTGATCGGCACGATCCTCGGCAGGTTGGAGCCGACCGGCTGGAGCTTCTCGGTGCCGGTGAGCCCGACGGGGACCACGGGCACGGCGGCCGTCAGTGCGAGGTGGGCGACGCCGGTGCGGCCCCGGTAGAGGCGACCGTCCCGGGAACGGGTGCCCTCGGGGTAGATCCCGAACGCCTCGCCGCGCGCGAGCACGTCGAGGGCGGTGTCCAGGCTGGCCAGCGCCGCCTTGCGGTCGTCGCGGTCGACGGGCAGCATCCCGAGCCCCTCGAACC